>CAMCPC010000008.1 GCA_945876665.1 uncultured Oscillospiraceae bacterium | reverse complement strand
GTCACAGAATATTACAAAAAAGTGGACACAGCGCTATAAAAACTGGGATATTGTTATTCGGCAGCTTGAAATCATGCATGATGAGAAAACAGCCTAAACGGGGCTCTGCTCCGAACCCCGAGGTTTAACGCATTGGTTTTTCCTAAAACGGGCAAAACGAGCGATGAAAAATCACCGCCCGTTTTAGTACAATATCCGCAAGACAGCTCCAGTTGCTCCTCAGCATTGCCGTATCCTGTCAAGTGGTAAAAGCCAATAGTAATTATTGACAGATTATATTAAGCTTATACCTGTAATTTTCGCCTTGTTGAGTTTTGTCAGATATTGCTTACACAACTTTTTCCGTAGCCCCGTGCATCGGGCTTTGCCCGAACCCAAGGTTTAATTCCAAGGAGAGTGGTTATGTACCGGCAAAAAGAAAAGAGTGACACAAATATCACTCTCCTTGCTAAACCCCATATGCGGCGTTCAGGTCGCCCCTCAGCGTTGCCTTATCCTCCGAAATGATTAAAAGCAATTTAATGATACCATTCATATTAAGGAATGTTAGTGTACAGTTATTCCGTCGATGCTGTTCAGTTTTAAGCGACGAAGGTGTTCAATTTGAAACGGCCAGGGTGTTCAATTCGACCGCCCTATTCAGCTTGCTGAGTAAATAGTTGTCAACATCGTGTCAACCTATGTCAACCATGTTGGCAAAAATGGCATCAAAAAGTATAAACCTGTTTTAATTAAGGGGTAAAAGAAAAATAAAAAAGCCTTGAAATCCGCATGAATACTGGGTTTCAAGGCTTTTTCTTTGGCAGGGGTACAAGGACTCGAACCTTGGGCACGCGGTTTTGGAGACCGCTGCTCTAAGCGCCGGAAAACCGCATGAGGTCTGCATTTGTGCCACCGCCTTCAACCCACGTATTACAATTTGTATTACAATAGTAAATTTTGCTTTATTCTATCTCAATAAGACCCAAGTCTATAAGAGATATACACCGAATTTACTCTCTCGATGTTCTAACAATTCTTTTTTATCAGTTTACCATCAAAATTAATTTCATAATAGTTATTCTGAAAATCCCTTAATTTTATTCTGTCATCATCGATCACAAATGCCGAAGTATTATCCAGTGTTGTAAAAATATCGATACCGCTAAAAGTCCATACACAATTAAAATTTTTATCAAGCCTTATAATCTCTGTTTCTCCGTATAAAATGTAGAAATCCTTTACTTTATAAAGTTCAAAGCCAAAAAAGCATTCATTTATATTCTTGTGCAGAATTCGCTTGAAACCTCTTAAACCTATTTGTGTAATAGTCGTATTTTGCAGGACAGTTAAAACATCATCTTCAAGCACAGCGCAATTTCTATCAAACGAGTAGTTCTCGCCAGTTAAAGCGATTTTGACGGCTTTATCTCCTGCTTTTACATTTACAGATAAAGTACTGTCTAAATCCGCATCATAAAATTCATTCACTTTCTCCAAACCAAACACATAATCATAATCGCACTGACCATCATTTTCGGCATGGAAATCCTCATCTATTTTAATCTCTATTTCGTATTTGTCATTCTGTAATTTCATGTTCTTTTAATCATCCAAAAATACCCTAATCATTATCCTCCACCAGCTACCGACCAGTTCTTTATCGTACACCTCACCGTATAGCAGCTTGCCTGCGTCCATAAGGCGGGAAAGAATTTCGTTTTTGTCGCGCGGTATATAACCGAGCTTGTCGCCGTTTTCGTTTTTAATCACAATAGCGCGTTCATCATACTCATTATCAGGCTCACGAAAGAATTTCAACCGCTTACCGATAGTCAGCTCCGGTTCAAGTCTGTCAATATTGTCGATATGAGTTGTGCCGGCGATATGTACGCTGATAAGGTAAATATCATTCTGAAATGGTCTGCCTAAGTGAACTCCACCCTTGTTTCAACATCATCCAGACCTTTTTAATTGTACCGAAAATAGGTCCAATAACGGCTGTGGCTACGGTAGTAAATACCGTGTTACCCGCATTAATCAGATGAGTTTTCATTTTACCAATAAATGAGTGAATTGCTTCTTTAAGACTATTCAACAAAGTATCCAATGCTTTTTTAGCAGACTTAAACCACTTAACCAACTTTGCAATAATTTCTCTAACCAATTCAGCCAATAATTGCATAAGAACGGCACGTAAAGCTTTTCCACCAATACGGAACGCTTCTTTTTTTCGAGATTTTTTACCCGCCTCAATAGACTTCCGTTCAGCCTCTTTTTTCTGCTTTTCGTATTCTTCACGCGCTTCCGCATCTTTTTGACGCATTTTTGCATCATCTTCTGCACTAATATCGAATATTTCATCCGGTTTCTGTCCATTGGCATTAGGATTATCAAGCCACTCTGTCATTGACTTATCACCCTTAGAGCGGTTGAGGCTTGAATCCATTTCATTAAGATTTGCATTACTATTTGCGAATGCAATCTGTTCTTCCTTGGTCATATGTGCATTAGCAGCCGGGTCTCGAATAATTTCAGCAGCCGAAACAGTGTGATCCATATCAGTGTGATTTTCATCAGAACCGCTCGGACGCCCTTCATCAAACGGTTTTCTCGCACCTTTGACTAATGTAGCTTCTTCTTTATTTCGGGCTTTATCCACTTGTTCACAACTCTTACCAAACTTGCATAACTACGTGTATATCCGTCTTTTCTAAGGGAATCCCATAGCATTATCATATCATCTTTGTAATATGGATAACGCTTTAATATCATTTCTTTTTCTTCTGCTGTATGTTCATTTGGATGATGATGTGGTCTGTGGCTTTTATCGACAAGGCTTTTCCAACTCTTGCCGTCATATTTAGCTCGCCATTCATATATTGCCTACCTGCTCCTATGAAAGCGTATGCTTGCTTTTGTTACTCCATTTTTATACGAATATTTAATTACACGTTGACGAAACTTTGCTTCTGATGTTATAATGTTATTCATGGAAAATGACTCCTTTGACTAATGTTTTTGTGGTTATTAACATTATATCATATTTGGAGCTCATTTTCCTTTTTATTTGTCACCTATCAATTGTATCACATCAATGTAACCAAACATCAACAAAATTTTGGCAGATTTTATCCGTTTTTTTACATCAATTTGTATAATTTTCTAACGCTGAAGCTATCGCCCAGGCTATTTTCGCCTGATATTCTGCGTCGTTCAGCTTTTTTTCCCCCTCCGGATTTGACAGAAATCCACATTCCACCAGAATTGCCGGAATAGGCGGATTTTTCATAAGGAAAAGGCTTTCGTCCGCCGTTTTTACCGTATGCGTTTCGGCTCCCGTAACCTCCCCTATATTTTCCTGTATTTTCTTTGCTGTTTCCTCTATATCCGGGTGCGATTTATCATAAAAAATATGCAGACCATGAACCTTGGAATCAGTAAAGGAATTCATATGAATACTTATAAACAGATCCGCGCCGCTGTCTTGTATTATGTTAAGGCGCTTATTCATATCCGATACCTTCATTTTATGTATAGTATCCGCCGACTCCTCCTGCAAACCGCTGTCGCCCTCGCGTGTCAGTATTACCTCTGCGCCCTTCCCCTCCAGTACCTCCTGTAATTTTTGCACAATAGCAAGGTTTATATCCTTTTCAAGCGTTCCGTTCACCCCCACAGCTCCACCGTCCGGGTCGCCGTGTCCCGCGTCAAGAATGATTTTTAAATCACTGTCAGCAAAGGTCTGACTGCTTTCATATTTTTTTATTCCGTAAAACACGACCGCTACTGCAATGATAATCAAAACTGCCGCCGCAATATGCTTCTTCATAACAATCATAATATCCCCTTCCCAAAAGTTAAGCATATTATATTTTTATGAATCGGACTTGTTTTATATACAAACACCACATAAAAATAACGTCTGCTTTCGCAGACGTTATTTACCTCGTATTTCGCCGTATATTTTAATAAAGCTCCACTATCTCGGTAGTGAACACATTGTTGTATATATCGGTCAGTTCATAAAATATATTCGTGGTAAAATCACCTATATGCTCATAGCTGACCTCTATATTGCCGTTTACCGTCAGTTTATCTCCCAGAGAATATACTCCGTCATACTCTCCGTCATATGTGTAATAATCGCACAGAAATTCAAGCACATCGCCGCTTTTCAACTGTTTCAGTCCCTTTTGCGGAACAGAAATTTCACTTTCCTCCGTATAAGGTCTGTATCCTGCCACATAGCCGTCCTCATGATTGTCGTCCCAGTAAAGCATAATTTCTATCTGCTCGCTGCCGTTGAGCAATGCCGGCACATATCCGTATGTATACCATTCATCAGCGTCCTGCGGCGTTTCATATTCAAAATAATATGGCACGTTCTGACCGTCAAGGGCTATCCAGTAATAGTCAAAATCAACCATCAGGTCGCCGTCATCATCGAATTCGTATACGTTGTCAAGACCTACATCAATATACCCCTCGCCGTCATCAAGATACACCTGCACAGCCGCATTGTTTATCGTTTCCCATTCCTCGTCGGTCAGCGACAGGGCAAAATAATCTCCCTTATCTATTACCTCCAGCTCATCATAACTTTCCGTTTCAAAGTCCGTATCAGAGCTATACCATGAATACTGGGTATAATCAATATATTCGTTTTCCCTTTCCTCCGTAAAATACATCTGTCCGTCTGCAAGAATATTGAGAAATTTTTCAAAAAATCCCTCGCACAGCTCACCGTAGCCGAAGCTCTCGTTCTGCGCCATAATTTCCGAATACACCTGCGGATAGTCATACGGAAAATACATGGCAAGTCCGCAGACGTCACAGGCTGAATTGTTTGTGTATTTCACGGCGCTTTGCAGCGCTTCTTTAAGGCCCTGCTTGCTCTCAGAGTCCTCAAGATTATTGAGATACGACATAATGTCTATCTGCTCATACTCACCGTCACCAAAGGATGTCGCCTTATATCTTGCGTTTGAAATTTCATTATATCTGTTATTGTCTATAAGCTGCTCAGAGGCGGTCATAAACCCTCCCAGCTTTGAGTACACATAAGGAATTTCACGCAGGTCTGTTATTGATAAGGTGTTCATGTCCCAGAAGCTCGAATCAGGGCCGTCTATGTAGTCATCAATTATCTGTCTGCCAAATTCAAGCGTAGTTACAGATGTATTGTCCGAAAGCATTTTAAGCCAGTTTTTATAGTACCATCCCGTTGACGGCTCATATTCCTCAGACGCTATCATATAGTCCGCGTAGGGTTCAAGCATATAGGCGGTTTCAATAGTGCCCATAAGGCATGCGTCAAAGCCTACCGCATCAAATTTGATATTGCTGCCGCGCAGAGCGCTTCCTATATCGGCAAGACTCATCATGTCCTCGCTGTACAGTTCGTCATAGCCGTATCCGAGAACTGTTCCGCCGCCGTGATTCCATAATATAAGTTCATATCTGTCGGCAGGATATTTTTCCGCTGACCATTTTATAAAGTCCGTAAGCGAGGACGCCTCCGACATCGGCATTTCGCCCAGCTCCTCCAGAAGCTCAATCTGTCCGTTTCTGACAGCGTGACGCTGTGTGACTCCGTCGCCTATACGTTCATCTGCCCATTCAGCCGCGCCGCCCGTCTGAATTACAATATTTATATTATCCGCACCCGCTTCAAGCATTTCCTCTATGTCCGCGCTGGCGGCTCCCCCATCTGTTTCCAGATCTGAGCCTATCATGTACACCATAACCGTGGCTGTGTCCTCTCCGCCGCCCTTAAGCTGTGTGTAATAATCGCGCAGACCATCTATTTTCAGATTTGTTGTTTCATATGCGCCGTCACCTCCTGAAAATATAAACAAGATTGCCAGAAGACACACCACTAAAAATAAAAATCCTCCGCAGCCCAATCCGGCCGCCAGACAACCCTTTTTCTTATCCATAGCACACTCCTTTAAAGCAAAAAAACGGCAGATTATCCGCCGATTTTTTTACTGATTATTTATTATTCAGCAGAATCAACAACTGCTTCCAGAACATCGTAAATTGAAAGAATAGCATCAATTACGTCCAGAGCCTCATCTTCGCTCTCGAAATCGTCCTGACTGATTTCACCAAGCTGATCAATAAGCTCTGTAGCCTGATTCATAGCGTCTATTGCCTCGCCGCTCAATGTGATTGCTCCTGAGTTTGACGCGTCTGCAATCGTAGTATGTACATCTACAAGCTGAGCATATACATCCTGAAGCTTTGAAAATGTTTCATCTGAAATACCCTCGTCTGCCGCTGTATCAACAGCTGTGTTTGTCTGTGAAGATGTTGATGTGTTTGATGATGTGCTGCTGTTTGATGATGTGTCGCTGCCGCCGCAGGAAGCAAGCGCTGTTACTGACATTGCCGCAATTATTGCTATTGCCAAAATTTTCTTTTTCATTTATAATCATTTCCTTTCTTTAATAAATACCTTAAAATTAGTTTTCGTATTCCGAACCATCCTTCGGCTTAAGCTTTCCGGTTGCTATCAGAATTATATCGATAAAATACCATATACCGAAGCCTCCGAATGTGATAAGCTTCAGAATTCCCAAACCGATATATCCAAGATAAAATCTGTCTATACCAAGCTCCCCAAGGAAAATCGAAAGAATCAGTGCTACTATCTTTGATTTCATGTTTTTTACCTCCCTTAAAATATATTTACTTATGCAAGCCACTTTGCCTGCAATAAAGCCGTAATTGTTTCGCCGATTTCACGCGTTGCGCGGTTAAAATCCATATGCAGCGGATTTTAATGAACCAACACATATCCCCTTTAAAAAATCATTTTTTAGAATTATAATATAACAAAATAGAAAAATCAATACTTTTTGACCGAAAAGCAGTTTTTAATACCGAAAAGCACTTTTCAGCATATTTCTTTTGTGATACAATATAATAGGTATAAAATAACTCATTGGGTGGTGATGGTATGACTATTGCAGTCGCTGACGATTTAGAATGTATCCGCGCAAATCTGTGCCTGCTTCTGAAAAAGTATTTTGCCGCTAAGAATACGGAGGTCAATATATCCGTTTTTTCGGACGGCAGTCAGCTTATAAATGATTTTAATAAAGGAAAATATCAGCTTATATTTCTTGATATTTATATGAAGGATATGAATGGTATTGACACAGCAAAGCTCATTCGTTCAAAGGACAGCTCCTGTCCCATTGTGTTCATTACCACAAGCAACAGCTTTGCCGCCGAAAGCTATGAGGTGAATGCCTGCGGTTATCTGATAAAGCCGGTTACGGAGGAGAAATTGTTTGCCGTAATGGACAGACTCACATATAACCATTTATACAACACGCGTACGCTTACAATCCGTTCAAAAGGTAAAAACAGCGTTGACGCAGATATACGCTATGCGGATATCTTATATATAGACGTGATGAAAAAGGTTGTCCGCGTACATACAAAGGATAAAATAATTGAAATTGCAAACACATTTTCCGAATGTGCCGAAATTCTTCTTAATGATAATCGTTTTTCAAACTGCTGCCGCAGCATTATCGTGAATTTTGATTATGTGACCGGAATTTCGGGAAATGATTTTCAGCTGTCAAACGGTGATATGGTATCTATCAGAAATCACGGTGGACAAATGGTAAAAAAAGATTATATGAGCTACAGACTGAAAACGTTATAGGTGATTATTATGAAAAAATATGTTTTAACTATTTTAATTGCAGCTATGGCTATACTTTTCAATATTACCGCGCTGGCGGAGGATGAGTTATATTCCGAAGCAGTAACTGAAACCGACAGCGTTGTTTTTTGCGGTGAAGAAAATTCCGAAAATTTAACTTCGGCGGATAATCCGTCAGACGAGTCTGGTGCTTCGGAAGAACCGTCAGTGTCAGCAGAACCGACAAACGAGCCTAACGCATCGGTCGAACCGTCGCCGTCAACAGAACCATCACCGTCAGACAAGCCTGTCGATTCAGACGAACCGTCGCCGTCAACAGAACCATCACCGTCAGACAAGCCCGTCGCTTCGGACGAACCGTCATCGTCAACAGAACCGTCACCGTCAGACAAGCCTGTCGATTCAGACGAACTGTCGCCGTCAGAGCAACCGACACCGTCAGACAAGCCTGAAAATTCTGACACCACTGACGATAGCTCCGCTACAGACCAAAATGACGAGGAAACCGAATCTGTCGAAATTATTGACATCATTACCTCATCCTCAATATATCTGCAATTTTTCCCGACCGGTCAGCCTGTCGGAGATATTGAGCTGCCGGAATATGTATACGCGCAGACAGGGCCGCGCAGCTTTCTTGAATGTGATGTTGACTGGGAAAATGCAAACGAAATAGACACGTCTGCCGCAGGCAGACAGGTGCTGCGCGGTACTCTGATTGCGCCCGAAGGGATTTCATTTGACGGCGGCTTAGAGCCTGTCGTTGAAATTCCGCTTCTTATGTACGATGAAAACGGCGAGGGCACAGAGGTTCTTATGCCGTCTGAAATTACATCTTCAACCATTCTTATACCCTTAAATGCCAATCCCGATGAATATATCAATACGGATAACCAATACACGCTTTATACCCAAAACGGCGACCGCTTCTATGCGAAAGCGGTATGGGAGGATATTGTTCCCTTTACCGAATGCGGAGAATACACCGTAACAGGACGCCTTGCGCTTCCCTGCTGTATAAAGGCTGAACAGGAAGAAGATTTATTGCTTGAACAGAAATTCTTTGTAATGAAAGAGGACAAAATTTATCTTGATTTTGTGACAATAGAAAACGGAGAAATTGTATGCACATGGCTTAAAGCAATTGACGACAGCGATAATATAGAGGTGTATTACTCGCCGGACAACGAGGATTGGCAAGTCGATGATTTATACGGCTTTGCAATAGATAACGCCTTTATAATACCCACAGCGTTTTTAACACCCGATACTAATTATTATTTCAGACTGAAATACGATGATGAATTCACGGATATACTGTTCGTAAACATAACAGCCGATGAAATATCGGAAAATATTATACAGGGTGACCGTGACGGCGGTGACACCGCCCATCAGGAATTACCTGCCTACATCGAGGAAACAAAGCCGTCATCATCGGCTTCTTCCCATTTGGACGCATCAGCGCACTCAGGCTCTGGCAGCGGCGGCGGAAAAGAGATTTCGGTTATTGCAAGCGGCACAGACGTTTTGGCTGAATCCAAAAACAGCGATACTCTGTTTTCTGTAGGCATCCCTGTCGAGACCAGCGCCCCAAGCGAAATGACCGACAGCACAACAACAGAAATTTCAGGTGCGCGTATAGAGGATATGCTTGAAGTAAATCCGAACAATATTGTTTTTGAAAAGGACGGTATTTCTGTTGAGCTTGCTCCTGATTTTGTTGACAGAAATAATATCAAACCGGATGACATTGTAAATGTAGCAATTGACAGAAAAGGGGATCGCTTCACTCTTAATATCTCCGCAAAAGGAAATGAAATAAATGAGATACCCGGCACTGTAGTAAAATTCCCCATCAGCAACGATACTGCGCCGACTGTCACATCAGATGATGGTACTCAATATCAGACAGTGCTGACCGATAACATCGCCTCACTTGAGATTGACAAAACAGGTACATACACATCAGATGACTTAGCCGATGATAAAAATGCGGATAATAGCAGAGAAGGATATCAGATTATATATGATGAAAATGCGGATAATGACAAGGGCGGATTTCCGGTTATATACTGTATAATCGGAGCTATCGTCATAGCTGCCGCAGCAGTTCTTTTATGGAGGAAACTGCGCCATGGAAAATAAAACGAATATACGCTCCTTTGCTGCTGTATTTTTCATTGCGGCGCTGCTTTCCGTTTTGATTTTTCAGCTTTTATATCATCACAACAATAAGTATAAATATGAGGGCAGACAGCCTATAAACGGAATTTTATCCATAGACGGCACCGATATGGAGAAAACACCGCTGCGTTTTTTAATCCGCGATTGGGAATTTTATGAAAATCAGCTTCTTACTCCCTCGGATTTTGCAGACGGTGTTGCAGGCGCGTATAAGCAGTACGTTTCCATCGGAGAATACAGCTCAATGAGCACTCACAATAATTCCTCTGCGCCCTATGGCACAGGCACATACCGTCTTAACCTTGTGCTCCCCGATCAGGAGGCGGCATACGCCCTTGAGCTTCCGGAAATTTTTTCCGCCTATGAGCTATATATCGGGGACAAGCTTTTTCTTAAAATGGGCAATATACATGATTATTCTCCGGAGATTCAGGAGCGCGTTGTCATATTCAACGCATCAGCTTTGACGCCTGTGACAATCTGTGTGAGTGATTATTCAGGTATGTACAGCGGTATGGTTTATCCGCCTGCTTTCGGTACGCCCTATGCGGTGAATATTGTGAGGGGTATACGGATTTTTGCATGCTGCTGTGTTTTTATACTTACAGCGCTGATGTTTCTTCTGTCGCTTTACGTTGCCGCTGTCGGCAGACACAAAACAACCGCTATCTTTACAATTCTTTGTCTTGCTGCCGCAGGATATACCTGTTATCCTCTGCTGCATATATATTTCAGCATGTACGGAAACATATCTTATATATCCGAACGCTTCTGCGCCTACCTCGTATACTGCCTGATAATAATTCTGCAAAACAGAATATGCGGTATTGGCAAAAAAATAAGCCGCATTTCCTCGGTTACAGGTATAGCCGTATGCGCGGTGGCTTTTTTGTCCGGCATTCTGATGCCTGTTTGCGGAATGCCCGTGCGTACAGCCTTTTCAACGATTTCCGAGATTTATAAATGGTGTACGGCGCTGTATCTTATATTCACAAGCATATATGCCATTGCAAAAAAGCTGTATTACACGCATGCGCTGCTGTTCGGTATAACCGTCTTTGCCATGTCGCTTCTTTTTGACAGGATATATTCGCTTTATGAGCCGATATGCGGCGGCTGGTTTCCGGAAATAGGCTGCTGTGTTATGATTATTACTCTCGGCTATGAGCATTGGCGTGAAATATCAGCCGCATACCATATGAGAATTGCTTTCAGCGAGGAGCGTCGTCAGATGGAACGGCAGATAGCCATACATAAGGAAAATTATGTTCATCTGACTGAAAAAATAGACGAAGCAAGAAAGCTTCGCCATGATTTGCGTCAGCATTTCCGCGTGATGAGTAGCTTTTTGAAAAACAATCAGTATGATAATCTTAACGAATACTTAAACAATTATTTCGAAAATGCAGATATTTCAGCGCCGATTGTGTTCTGCAATAACATCACTTTGGACGCGCTTTTTAATTATTATTCGGGGATTGCACAGAAAAACGGAATTGAATTTAATATTTCACTTGCCGCACAAAATGATATACCTATTTCCGACACGGATTTGAGCATTCTGTTCGGTAATCTTATTGAGAATGCTATAGAAGCCTGTGAACATCAGAAATTTGGCTCACGAAAAATAAGTCTGCGCGGAAAAGCCGATGATGAACAGATTATTTTTGAGATGAAAAATACCTTTACCGGCGAAATAAAAAAGCGTGGCTTCGTATTTTATTCCTCTAAACATAGCGGATTAGGAATAGGACTTGAATCCGTAAAGGAAATCGTCAGCAAATACGGCGGCGTTATTGATATTTCGGACAACAATAATATATTCACAGTGTCGCTTGCTATTTCACTGAACATATAGCGCGGCATTCACCACATAAAAATAACGTCTGCTTTCGCAGACGTTATTTTCATGTCAATTATCTTCCCAGAGCCGCGCGCAGCTCCTTAGCCATTTCTTCCATTTCGGCAATATTGCTTTCCTTCATTGTTGATTTGATTGTAACCGCCTTTTCAAGCACCGTCATATTCTTTAAGCCCTCAAGTGCCGCGCGGATATGCTTTGCAGCCATTGGGCCCCATGAACCGTTTTCTATAATTGCGACCGTTCTGTTTCTGTATGTCTTTGACTTAAGGTGTGCCAAAAAGTCCTCCATACACGGGAACAAGCCGCCGTCATATGTGGCGCTTGCAAGAACAAGTCCGTCATATCTGAACGCGTCCTCAACCGCCTCCGCCATATCGTCGCGCGAAAGGTCAAACAGAGAAACCTTTTCCTCACCCTGCGCTTTAAGTATTTCTGCAAATTTCTTTGCCGCCTCAGCTGTGTTGCCATGAATTGAGGCGTACGCTATGGTTATCCCCTTGTTTTCAGGCTCGTATTTGCTCCAGATGTCATACTTGCCTATGTAATGCTCCAGATTTTCCTTAAGTACAGGTCCATGCAGCGGACAGATAATCTCTATATCAAGCGCGGCCGCTTTTTTGAGAAGAGTCTGCACCTGTGCGCCGTAGCGTCCCACAATATTGAAGTAATAGCGGCGCGCCTCACAGTCCCAGTCCTCGTCCGTATCAAGCGTACCGAACTTACCGAAACCGTCAGCTGAAAAAAGTATCTTGTCCGTCTTATCATACGTCACCATTACCTCAGGCCAGTGTACCATAGGCGCCATTGCAAAGGTCAGCGTATGATTTCCGAGAGAAAGCTCGTCTCCCTCCTTTACGACAAGCTGCTGTGCAGAAAAATCCTTATCAAAGAACTGCGGCAGCATTGCAAATGTCTTTGCATTACCCACAAGCTGCACATCGGGGTATTTTTCCACAAAGCGTCCGATATTCGCCGCATGGTCAGGCTCAAGATGCGAAATCACAAGATATGACGGTGTTTTTCCGTCAAGTATCTTTTCTATATTGTCAGTGTATAATTGTCAATGATGGGTGACACTTTTTCTAAAAATAAAAAAGTTTCACTCCAAACTTTCCATTGTCAAGGTGGAACTGCTATGCAGTCTTACCTTGACAACACACCTTTGATATTATGTTTATAGGGCGTTAAGCATATTTGCTTAACCCCTTAATTACTTTACATCACACCCAAATACTTTTCTAACATTTCATTTGGTGTCAAAAAACATAAACATATTTTTGGTATGTTGTTTGATTTTTTATTGTATTTTTCAAGTTGTTTTCTGCCGTCTGCAAGGTTATACATTTTTATTTTCTTGTAAAATCTTTTCTCATCGGTTCTGTGCTGCCTTTCAACTTTTCCGTTGTGCCTTGGTGTTGCAACTCTTATTCTATGATACTTTATACCGCACTTCTCAAGCATTTCCTCAAACAACGATAGTTTCCCATCATTGCTTATCAATGCCCTTGTAAATTCTGTTCCATTGTCTGTTTGTATTTCTTTTATAGGAAACGGACAATTTAATATAAGTTTCTTCAAAAAATCTGTTGAACTATATGTGCTATGTTCTTCATACATTTCTCTATATGTCCAGCATGTACACTCATCAACCGCAGTATATTGATAATACTTTTGACCATTACTATATAGCTTAAATGAAAAAGTGAAGTTAGGGTAAATACTCCTGTTGCACTTCAAAAAA
>CAMCPC010000007.1 GCA_945876665.1 uncultured Oscillospiraceae bacterium | reverse complement strand
TCTTTACATCGTAAATTGACGTGAATACCTGTCTTGAGGCAGTGTCGCCCGTTACGGAATCTGTCCATGTGAGGTACATTCTCTCATCTTCGTCAACGTCAACGCTGTAGTTATTTACATAACCGTTTACCTTAACAGCGTAAGTCGGCTTAATATCAACCGTCACCTCATGCTCGGGAACAGTATCACCGTTTGAATCTGTATTCTCTGCAACTGTATCATTATACTGAAGTACGTAATACTTGGTTGAGCCTTCCTCTTTCAGTGTGTACTGATTGTAGCTTATAGCCTTGCTTATGTTTATATACGCGATACCGCTGTCGTTTGCATCTTCGCCGCTGCCGAGGTCGCCCAAAGCCGAGAAGAACAGATAGGTGTTATTGCCATATCTGCCGAAGTGCGGAGTAGAATATGAACCGGTGTTCACTGTCATTCTTATAATATGCGTAAAGCTGTTTTCAGAGAAGTTATAAATCTGCACAAACACATCTCTGTCATTGGTCGTGGTCAGATCCTTGTCGTAGTCAACCGTCCATGCGTAAAGCGCAAGACCGTCGTAATAGCAAGCGTCTGAATCAATTATTCTCAGCATATCGTTGCTTGAAGTGTTTATTCTCGTATCAAGGAAACGTTGACCGTACCAGTTTGTTTTATAAGCTTCCTTGTCTGCTACATTTGCAAGCTCAGCGTCTGTATAGCTTTTTGCGTCATTCCATTTTCCGTTTTCATAGAAACGGTATGCTATTACCGAATCTGCATTCGTAAGCTCGTCAAGTTCATCTACATAATTAGCGTTTGCATCGCGATATTCTGTCTTTGTATAATACAGAATGACTCTTTCTGTTGCAGCGTCATATGCCGCTCTTGGCTCTGTATCCGCCGCATAGTCGGCATCTGTTGTTTTGGTTATCTTTTCAGCTGGGCTGAATGACTTATCTGTCTTGTTAAAGAATGAAACCTTAATATCAAGAGCAGTAAGTGCTTGTGGCGCTGTTGTGCCATCTTCAAGAACGCTACCTGCCGATGACCATGCAACAAGAATCTTATCACCTAAATCAATAGCCTCGGGATAATCGTCAAGTGTTCCGTCATCATCAACCAAAGCAGGTGTTGACCAGTTTCTTCCGTCATAAATTGAGTAGAACAGTCCTGTTCTGTTTACAGCGCTTCTTGTTGTAACATCGCCGATGAACAGCATCAGAATATTGTTATTGCCAAACTTTGTAATCTTGAATTTAGAGCTTGGATATATGCCTGATTGCAGCTGTGCTTCCGTTGTGCCATCAGATGTGTCTATATCGAACAGACTTACATTATCCATTGATGAATTCCACTCTGAAGTATTGTTCAGATATTCTCTTGTTACAGGGACATTCTGAATTTCATTGCTGCTGCCGTCATCCAGGCTCAGAAGTCCGGGGTCTATCGGACCGTCTGCGTTCTTGGAGAACAGCTTAATCGGATCGCTCTTATTTATCTTACCGGAATATACCTTGATTGACAATACCTTTACATAATAATCAAAGTCATATGTCATTGCACCGTATATATTCTGGCTCAGTTTGCCCGCGTTAAGACCGAATTTGAAGTCCATATCAAAATTGAAGTTCGCATGTCCGCCTACTTCTATTTTAGCAAAGCTTACTCCCAATCCAAAAGAGATTTTCGGGTTAATCATAAGGTATGCGGTTCGATTCACATGTTCAATTTCCTCAAACAGACCGAATGATTGGGCGCTGTATTCAACCTTGTTATTCTCCCATGTCGGGTCGCCGGAATAATCGGTTTTCAGCTGGAATACGCCTGTTACGTCGCCCGACAATCCGCCTGTGATGACAATATTCACGCCTATCGGAAGCGTTATGTCTATTTTGCCCTCAACCTCGAAGTCAAAACCAACAAGGAATTCAATCTGCTCAAAGTAGTATTTGTATTTGCCATCCGTATCCTTACGCGTTGAAATCTGCAATGCAAAGGCAGCCTTAGGTGAAAGCGACCATGAGAAGGATTTTGCAGTCTTATATCCGCCATCCTCCGTTTTCTTTCCGCCTTCCTCTGTAGCGTCCTTTGCCGCCTCGGCGAGTTTCTCGTCTGCCGGCGGCGGAGCAGGCTCATCTGTGCTTGCCGGCGGTGCTGCAGGCTCATCAGTAGCTGCTGGCGACGGTGCAGTCTCTTCTGTGCTTGCCGGCGGAGGTGCCGGTTCATCTGAGGCCTCAGGCTTTGATGTTTCGCCCGGCTTTGGTGATTCCTTCGGATCTTTCTTTTCCGGATACTTACCCTTGAAGGTTGTTATTGCCTTTGAATAATCACCAAACCTATATGTGGATACATCATATGTATATTTATCCGGATCCATGTGATCAGGTGTTACCTTTGTCGTTTCCGGTTCACTGAATTTAAGCGTACCCAGCGACACATTGCCCAGCGGATCGCCTATAAGCTCCGTTGCGACGCTGTATGCGTTATCAACAAGAGTACTGCCTATAAGCGGGAACGCAAAGGTTCTCAGATTAAGCGGCGCAATAAAGCTGTAGCCTATATCCATAGCCTTGTATTCCTTGCCGTACTGGTCGACAAAGGCAACATAAATCTTATCGCCCATGCTTAATGCTGATTTTGCTGTTTTAAGTTTAAGTTTGCCTGTTCCGTTTATAAAGCTTGTCTCGAAACGTGTATCCGTCGGATCAGAGCAGTCTATAACCGAGCCATTTTCCTTATGTATATAGAACTTTGCATCCACAGGAAGGATTGAGCCGTTGCTCTCCACGCCTGCCTCCACCGTCAGATCATTGTTCTGTATATTTACAGTAGTTCCGTCTATTGGATATTTTGCGCTGTCAATGTATGATACTTTCAGCGATTTCGGCTTAAAGCAATCATATGCCGGCAGCGTTATCTCCATATAGTTTGCAAGTGCCACTGTAGGATACTGTGTGCCTTCATTATCTACTATAACGCTTACATAATCAGCATCAGCAGTCGGTACGTTCTGAAGCACCGCTTCAAAATCACCGTGTTCGTCTGTATAGACCGCAGTTCCGGCTATACTTACCTGTGTTGATTTAACAGGCTCCTTTTTAAGCTTCTTATTGTTCACCACGTCATAGAATGAGCCTGTTAATCTTTGAACATTACCTGTTACACTGCTTGTTATGCCACTGTCTGACTTTGCAAACCAGTAATAATATTTTGTATCGTCCTGATTTATTGTTCCGGACATAATATCTCCGTATACAGAGTGATAAATTCCACGCTCTGTATTCGCTGTTACCTCATTTTTGTCGGGATTTGTTGAGCTGATATCAATTTTTCCGTTTATAATCTTGACATCGCCCGTGCCGTTCTTCCATTTTACATAATACCCCTCAGGCGGAGTTGCGCGCATGATCCAATTCATGCCTGTATATACAGATTCAATATGTATATTTCCGTCCTTGTCGGAAGCGTATGTTGGTGAACCTTCGTCCGTCAGCGTATCCTGACGATATACACGGTCTGTCAGGTCATCAACAACCTTTGTGGCAGTCGGCATATACTGGATATCCATTACCTGATTTGATGTGCACGGATAAATATTCACGCTTGTTGCGGTCGGATCATCAATCGAGTATGTCATTTTAGTCGGATCAAAGCTGTCAGAATAGGGATTTGCCTTTCCGTTTTCTACTACCGTAAATCCGGTAATTTTCTTGTCAGCCGCTGCAACGGCTCTCATCTTAATTTTTGAATACAGCGGAAATTCATAGCTGTTATGGAAGCCATTGAAGTCACTGACCTTATTATTTTCTGCGTCGAAAAGATTTGCAATATAGGTCTGTTCACTGTCCGTATTGTAAATATTAAGCTTTACCGTCTTTTGTTTAAATTTCGGCATTACCTTTATCTCATTTGCGTCTTTGCCCAATTTATCCTGTATTTCCTTGGCAAAATCCTGATTAACGGTAACTCCGCTTGTCTTAATAAATATGGTATTTCCCTCATACCAGTGCTCCTTGAAGGATCCTTTCTGGTCTTTCTCATAAAGCTCATTGTCCTGCTTTACATACAGATAAACACCCTCCAGCTCCACGCCGTATTTTGCGTCCTGTTCAGGGTCCAGGGAAACCGGCTTTATAACCTGATTTGCATTTGCATAAAATCCCGAAACCTCAGTTTCGTCGCTTGTCACCATTTTTACCTTCGGATAATAGCTGAAGTCCTTTCCGCCGTCGGTAAACGGTATTATCTCAAATTCACCGTTTTTGTCAGCATAGTCATACTGGTATCTATAAAAATACTGAGTGTTATGTACATTAAGGGTGTACTTTCTCCAGTTATTTTCCAAAGGATTTCCAAGCTGCACCATAGGATTATCACGTCCGGCGCACTTTGCTTCAGTTTTCACCTTGAAGTAATAGTTTCCGCCTTCTTTTACATTAAGCGTATAGTCTGCCCAGTTATGCTTACCGCTGATCAGTTCTGTGCCGCCATCGCTGCTGTCGTTGCCAAAGCCGCTGTCGCTGCTGAGCTGAAGACGTGACTCAAAGCCGCTGGAGCCGTCACCGCCTACCATGACATGACATCTTATTGAATCAATGCCGTAATAGTTGTGCGTGGAATTTGATCGCCAGCCTATGCCGTGGTTTTTGTCAAGCTCCTTTGCCTGTAGATCGAAGCCCCAACCTGCGACATCAACCTTCTTTGTCCAATGGTCATCGCCGCCTTTTTTGATTTCAGTCCAGTTGTCAAAATCTTTAAGGCTTGGCGACGTAGTTGGCTCACCTATTATTGTGCCGTCGGCCATAAGCTCAACCTGCTCCGCTTCTGCCTTTTTAGCTTCTATGTTTACAGTCACATAATCGCTCGTCACATCGCAGGTGCCGTCGCTTTCTATTCTCAGTCCGTAGGACTTGTCGCTGTCAAAATTCTTTGCTGACAGCTTTACCGTCTTTTCGGTTTCGCCCGGCGCAAATGCAACAGACGCGTCCTCCATTTTGTCAAAATCAGCGTCCGCCACTGCCGTATTGGCTGTGGTTGTGACATTAACAGATGTATAATAATCAACACCTGCTGTACGTAATAGCTTAAGCTCATATACCGGATTATCGCTTGTCAATGTTACGCTCATAGCCTCCGGCTCAATAACCGGCTTTTCATAGGGTTCATCGTCTAAGATATTGATATAAGCCGTAGGATTTGCCGCAAGAGATGTGTTATCATCGCCGTTTACGCCCATAAGCGACAAAAGTACAATTTTATCCGCTTCCGGCTTGTCATTGTCGATAATTTTTATTGTAATCTCCTTTTCGGTTTCGCCCTCATCAAAGACTACAACGCCTACCGCGCCGCGTGCGCTTGCAAAATAGTCCTTTACCTCTGTAAGCGCCTGTTCAACAGATTCGGCTGTGGCAGCGTTTGTGTCTGGCAGATTCAGATATTCCGCCTGCGCGTCAAGAAGTGACGAGCCTGTTGATGCTCTTCCTGTTGGTTCATCAGCTGGTTCATCGGCTTCCGCTTCTTCAAGCGCAGACTTTGCTGTTTCGGCCTCGCCGTCCTCGTTTATGACAACCTCTGTTTTGCTGTCCTCGGCTGCGCTTTCCTGCTCCGCGGTTTCTCCCGATAAAACGGCTTCACTCACCTCGGCAGCCTCGTCTGCGTCCGCTGTCTGTGTAAGCAGACCGTTGGCCGTTGTACCGCTGATCTCTTTGAAATCCTCTGCATCAGGTGAAATTCCCTCTGTTACAGGGATTTCAGAACCATCTTCATTGAGTACAACATAGTCCTCGCCGTAAACAGCCATAAAATCTGCCGTCTCAAAGGCAACCGATACCTTACGTTCGTTGCCGCCCGAGCGCACAATCTTGACCTTGTACTTGCCCTCATCTTCCGCCACGTTGTACTTCGCAGCGGAAAATGCAATTTCCGACGCGCCTGTTACAAGCGGCGCTTTTGCGAAAACTGCCGTTGAGGTTGACGCAAGCATACTTGCCGCAATAACTGCGCTCAAAATTCGTTTTCTTAATTGCATGGTAAATTACCTCCTTTTTATTTAACGGGATGTTTGCCTTTTCATAAGCTGCTGCAAAAGCCCGTCTGTGTTGCTCAGCTCATCGAATGTGCCTTCCTGCACAATCACCCCCTTATCCATAACCAGAATTCTGTCGCAGCTTCTGACTAATGAAAGTCTGTGCGCCACGATAATTTTTGTACATTTCAGACGGTTCAGATTTTCTGTTATCTTCGCCTGTGTATTATTATCAAGGGCGGAGGTCGCTTCGTCAAAAATCAGTATTGACGGTTTAGCAAGAATTGCCCTTGCAATAAGCACCCTCTGCCGCTGTCCTCCCGAAAGAGTACAGTTTTCCTGATTTATGGGAGTATGTATTCCCATAGGCAGTTCGGCAATAGTTTCAGCCAAACCGGCCGCCTCTACCGCTGCATTTACCTCCTCTATGGCTGCGTCCGGCTTTGTCAGCGTGATATTTGAATAAATATCCCCCGATATAAGTCCGGTGCTGTTAAGACATACCCCTATTTTACGGCGAAAGCTCTTTAAATCAAGCTCCCGTATATCTATGCCGTCTATATAGATACTGCCCTGCTCTGCCTTTTCAAAGCCAAGCAGCAATCTTATCAATGTTGATTTTCCGCAGCCGGACATTCCTACAATTCCGACGCTTTCACCCTCGTGTATATGCGCCGACAGTCCGTTTATAACATACGGTGAGTTTTTATCATAGCGGAAATGCAAATCCGACATATTGATTTCACCCTTGAATGCTTCTAACTCTTTACTGCCTCCGGCTGATTCCTCACATTCCTCGTCAAGCATCGGCTCTATAAGCGAATAGGAGGAGCGGAAGGACGAAATCATCTGTATAATAACCGCAGCGCCAATGCTTGCGGAAATATACGCGCCGTATGCCGCCGAAAATGCTATATAGTCCGCCGCCTCCAGCTGTGCGCCGAATATAAATACAGCGGCGGTCACAAATACCGTAAACAGTCTGTAAATTACAGCTGAATATTTCAGAAAAAACGGTTTATCTTCCTTTCTTGACGTATCAAGATAACGCTCGCTGAAGCGTTTCATCATTCTTACTTCCGCGCCGCACAGCTTTACCTGCTCAATGCCGGAAAACAATTCATAACAAAATCCCGACATTTTGGACAGTGATTTTGAATATTCCCTTGCCCATCTTGAATTGAGAGTTCCTACGACCGCCATCATTGCGCGCGATATAACTGTTACAATTATTACCACACCGAACAGTCTCGGCGCAAATATGTAAATCTGTATCAGATACAGAAGTGACAACACCATGCTGATACACGCCCTTATGCTCCTTACTGAAACAATTTTCGATATATCGGAAAATTCCAGTATCAGCCGTGACAGCTCACCGGATTTTGTATGCTTGAAAAACTCCGGTTTCAGCGACAGCAGTCTTGAAAATACCGCGCTCTGCACATATGTATTTGTCCTCAGCGACGAGTTCGTCAGGATAAGCATCTCCAGAAGTCCCATCACCGCCGCAACTGACACTGACGAAATTATAAGAGCTGCGGCAGCCGGTATTCCCGAAACATTTCCCGCAGGAATAACGTTGGAAAAGATAAAGCTGTTAGCCCAGGGCAGGAGCATTCCTGCCGCCACCGTAAGCACCGACGCGGCAAGCACAGTGATTTTTTCCTTTTTTGACGAGCATTTTATCATAAAGGAAACAAAGTCTCGCATGGTGACCTTTCCGTTTTTTAATTTCTTATAAAAATACACTGCGTTTTTCGTAAACCGCCCCACATTTTTATGCGTCACCTTTATTTTCCTGCCGCCGTCTATACAGAAGCAGGTTCCGTTTGATTCGGGTATCACCGCAAGCCAGTGTTCGTCTGTCGTTTTTACAAGCATCGGAACTGCCGCGGTTGTGTACCAGTCCTCGTCAAGCTCCGCATAGCTTGTTTTTATAAAAAGCTCTTCTTCTATGTATTTAAGCTGCTCCGACATCGGCATATCGGTATCAACTTTTTCTTTTTCGTTTAAAAATTTAAGCACCGCATTAATACCGTCATAGTCTGCCTGATTATTCAGCGCCGCGTTCATATTTTCATACGCACGTGCGGCAGCCTCGTGATTTTTACGGCGTATTCTCTCGTTTTCTTCTCTTAATTGTGTTTTCATAATCAATCCGCACTCCTTATAAGAGAATAATATTTGCCCTGACGCTTCATAAGCTCGTCATGCGTCCCTCTTTCGGCAACTTTTCCGCTGTCCATAACGATTATTTCATCGCTGTCCATAATTGCGGAAAGCCTGTGTGAAACAATGATTTTAGTAATACCGAGAGATTTTATGTTATCCATAACCCTTGCTTCCGTATCTGTGTCAAGCGTGCTTGTCGCCTCGTCAAATATGATAAGCGACGGATTTTTCACAAGCGCCCGGGCAATTTCTATACGCTGCTTCTGACCGCTCGAAAAGTTTTTGCCGTTTTCTGTGACGTTTTCACGATAACCGTCCGAACGGCTTATGATGTCATCATGTATGCACGCCACCTTTGCGGCTGCAACGACGTCCTCGTAGGAAATACTGTTGTCCCACATGGTTATATTATCAAGCACAGTCCCCTCAAAAAGACGTATATCCTGACTTACCATTGCCGTTTTTGAATAGAAGTAATTCTGATTTATCTCATTTCTCAAAGCGCCGTTAAAAGCTACGCTGCCGCCGGTTTCACGGTAAATTCCTGCGATAATTTTCGCTATCGTAGATTTTCCGCTGCCGCTCTCTCCTGTTATCGCGACAGTTTTTCCCTTTTTCAGCGTCAGATTGAAATCCTGTATAAACGGCTCGTCAACCGGATTATAGCCAAAGCTGATATTTTTCAGTTCTATATCGCCATCAATGTCCTTTTCCTGCGTTATTTCTTCGCTGAGAAATTTCTTATCCTCTCCGTAGTTCATAACATCATTTGTGCGCATTTTTTCGCCGTTCAGATTCTGCATTTCAATTCCCGCATTAACCATAGCGCCTACCGGCGAAAGCATTGCCGCGGCAAGCGACTGTGCTGCTATAAGAATACCTGTTGTCATAGAACCCGAAAGTATTTTCCATACTCCGAAAATCAGTATGCTGCCCGCGCCCATAGCGTTCAGAAACGTAAACAAGCCGCTTGTATATACATCTGTTTTGTCAATCTGTGTTTTTGTATTTTCCGCCTGTGTTCCCGCCGCCATAAGACGTGCAAACACCGCGTCCTCCGAACCGCATGCCTTTATCGTTTCAATAGTGTCAACTGTTCTTGAAATATCACTTTGCAGTGCGCCCATGTCACGGCTGTAGGCGTACATCTTTTCTTCATATTTCCTTGCCCGTATAACCATTGATATGATATTTACCGCCGAACACAATATGCCTATTACGGCAATATGTACGTCAAGCACGACAAGCAGCACAAGGTAAACTATCATCTGCAATATATATCCCGGAATCGGCGATGCCAGACGGCAGATATTTGCGCCCATACGCATATTCGCATTCTGACGGTTTGTCAGATCACCCTCGCTGCGCTGTGAAAAAAACTCAATAGGCAGCTTAAGCATACGCTCCATAAAGCCGTAATTTATACGCATATTAAGCTGCTTGCCTATACGATGCCGTATATTTTCATTAAGCGCCATAGCTGCAACTGTTATAAGTCCCGCGCATAAAAGCATTTTTAATACAATCTCTAAATTCTGCACATTCTTTGCGATAAGGATTTTATCTATAAACACAGAATTCAGAAACATCACCGCTATGCTTCCTGTAACAGCGCATAATTCAATCAGTATAAAGTAAACCACATTCGGTATAAATGCCCTTGTACAGGAGTCTATGTAATCATTCTCTGCTCTTTTACCATTGTCCTTTTGGAAATCCTCCGTTGGGGTAAACTCTATGGCAATGCCTGTAAAGGATTTTGAAAATTCCTCCATGCTTACCGTGCGTGTTCCATGCGCAGGGTCGGCTATCACCGCGCCCTTTTTGTTAAATCCGCACAGAACAAGAAAATGTTCCATATTCCAGTGTAAAATAGCAGGTGTCTTAAGCTGTTTTGCGCCCTCAATATTCACTCTTAGCGCCCGAGGCTTTAAATTGTGAAACTTTGCCGCCTTTACAATGTTTCCGGCGTTTACACCGTTTCTTGATACTCCGCATTCCTGTCTGAGTTCCTCAAGTGTTACCGTTTTTCCGTAATAGGCTAAAATCATTGCCAGTGATGCCGCGCCGCATTCCGTCATTTCCATTTGCAGTACCGGACGTATTTTTTTTATCTTTTCCATAATAATCCTTTCCTCATATCCGTGGCTGAAAGAAATTTTTGCAGATTGCCGCTTTGCAGTGAGCGGTGCTGTACAATTTGTACCGCCCCGAGCAAAAAGCGGTGATATGCGGAAATTTATTCAGTCACGGCGCCTCCTAAAACAGCCATTCATACGGACGACATTCTTTTATTACAATATCCGCGCCGCATACAGTTCCCAGCGTTACGTCAGTGTCACCGCTTTTGGGATTTGACCACTTCAAATGACTTTGCGCCGATGCGTCGGGCATAAGAGTTATTTCAAGCTGCAGATAGGTTTCACTTTCGTCAAGTCCGGAAACAAACAGCTCCTTACGGTTTTCCTTTATGCTTTGACCCGTAACCGGATAATTTGAAATACCCGATATATATGCCTTTATGTAGCCGTATTCCTCACGCGCCGCAAAATCCGGCATTACCTGTGCCTCCATACCGAGCGTAACAAGTCCGCCCTTGGCGGACGGTATAAACGCGGTCAGCGTCTTGTTGTTGCCGCTTTCGTCATAGGGGACTACCTCCGCAATTCTTTCACCGGCTTTCATGTATGAATTTTCGTCTGCAATCTGTGTAACTATTCCGTTAATATTGGAGCGTATTACAGAACACCTGTCATATTCATCATAAAGCTCCTGGAGCTGCACGTCAGAAATGCCGTTTGATTTTCCTTCCTTTATTTTAATTAAAATATCCTCTCGGGAAATTACCGCAAGAATATCACCTGCTTTTACCGTGTCACCCGGAGCGGCAACCACCTCGGATATAATCCCGCCCGATGTAACATAAACCTCACCGTTATTTTTATCGGGCCATATTATGCCGCTGACAGATACCGTTTCATAAACCGTTCCGAAAACAAGCCATATCGCAAACACAGCCGCGCATATCACGAGCAATCCTGCAAAGACCGCCGTTTTTATGCTTACCGCGCGTATCCTGCCGCCTGTGGTGCTGCTTGATGAAAAGTTCTCGAGCGCCTCTTTTCTGAATAAATCCTTCATACCTTCCTCCTAATTATTCAGTGTGTGTTCACGTACATATCCGTTTTCGTCAAATGTCTGATACTTATAAATATCCGTTTTCAAAAAGCCGTCTTCTGTAAATTCAAGGCTCTGATACAGCCCCTTATATCCGTTTTCATGCAAAAGCTGCGCTATTTTTATAGAATCACAGGTTTTATTTTCAATTGCTGTGTCTGCCACCATTCTGACAACATTGTACCCCTGAATATACCATGTATCAAATTCCTTTCCTGTCTTTGCCATGTAATCATTTATAAGTTCTGAGAGCCTGCTTGTTTCTTCATTATTCCCGTCGCGCAGTGAATATTCTTCCGCCATGATAAATCCTGTCATTGCTTTTTTCAGCTCACTGTCACCTATAAGAAGCGTGCTGTCATCAAAGGAGGTGTCTCCGGCACACACAATATACGGATTTCTGCTTTTAATTTTTTTCAGAATATTAAAACCATCATTGTCTCCCGGGAATATTACAATCCCCTCAATGCCTAAAATTTCCCATTTTTTATATGTTTCGTCAAACTGATTTTCAGCTACAGATATATCCGTACAGTCAACCACACTGATGTCATCATTTACGCTGTATTGGAGAAAGCCATTCATTTCTGAACGTTCAAATTCACCGTCAGCAGAGCAGACTGCCCATCGTTTTTCAGTTGTCTGTGCTGCTGCGCGGCGCAGTGTTCTGCCTACGTTTCGTCCCGAATTACACATTGAAAACACAGTATCATAGTGATTATTACTATAGACGCTGTCATATAAGAAATACGGCACAACAAACACCTTGCCCTCCTCATTGAAAACATGCGCAGCCGTTTTATTTATTTCCATATCAACCGCTCCGATAACGGCAGTAACGCTTTTATCCTCCGAGAGCGAATCCACGATTGCCGCGCCCTGCTCATAGCTGCCGTTATCGCTGTAAAATTCACATTTAACATTATATCCGCTATCTGAATAATCATTATTCAGATCCTCCACGGCGCGTTCAATACCCTCCTTATAGCCGGGATAAAATTTCTCAGAATTTCCCATAATCGCAATTTTTACGGTTTTGTCTGCAGTACCGGTGCAGCCCGAAAGTATTGACATACAAATAATAATGATTAAAGCTATATATTTTCTTCTCATTTTTTCTTCTCTTTCAACTTTCATTCTTTTTCTGAATATATGCATAAATGTTTATTCTATATACATTATAAACCCCAAAGGACATCAAAAGGACACAGAAACCGAAAATTTTTAAAAAAAAATTATTTTTTTGTTCCTTTTTCTCTGTTTTTTATTATAGACCGCTGAAATATACATTGCCTCCTACACTCTTTTTATTACTTTCTTCTTTGATTTTCAGTTCAATTACCGCCGCAGTTCCCTTTCCGGGAGAGCTTTTGATTGTCAGGCTGCCGCCACACATTTGCTGTAATCTTTTTCTTATGTTATTAATTCCTATATGAGAATGTCCGTCCTCCTGCCATGCAGGATTTTCCGTATCAAAGCCCACTCCGTCGTCTATTACCTCAATTATAATATTTCCGCCTTCTTTCCGGCTTCTGAGCGTCAGCGTACCGCCGTTTTCATTTTCGCATATACCATGCTTAACGGCGTTTTCAACCAATGGCTGTACCGTAAGAGAGGGCAGGAAGAAATCCATTTCTTGTATATCATAAACAATATTAAGATCATCACCAAAACGCAGCTTTTCCAGCTTCAGATATGTTTCGACATGAGATAGCTCTTTTGAAAAATGAATAGGCATATGGCTTGCAAGGCAGTCCATATTACCACGCAGATACACGGCAAAATCACCCAATGCCTCACGCGCCTGCTCCGGATTTATTCTGCAAAGCTCACGGATTGCGTTTATGGAATTATACAGAAAATGCGGCTGTATCTGACTCAGCATTATGGATATGCGGTTGTTTTGCAGCTCAGCAGTCATTTTTTCAGCTTCCATAGCGGCGCGGAAATTTGACGGAATAATTTTAAGCACGATAACCAGCGCTATAACAAATATCAATATAAAGACAATTTTAGAAACCATTCCGCCCTGCCACCAGCCTACGGCAGTTCCCAGAATATCCGCAAGCATTGCGCCCAACGGCAGAATACAGGCAATTAACATCAGCTTCTGATTTTTGTCTGTGGTTTTTAAGCCGTATATGCAGCAGCCGAGCAGTACCAATCCAGCCAAAATCTGCACAGCGGCCCAATATATGTTCAAATCATATAGCCCGATACCGCCGGCAAGAGATATTATAAGCGAAATACCCGACAGCACTCCCACGGCAGTAACTGTAATTTCGCCTGCCTTTTTCATTTTTTCAGGCAGACACTTAACGGTAAAGCACATCATAAAGAATACGTACATCATCATACACAGCTGCAGCGCACAGGTGTTAAATACTATTGATTCATTCCAGATATCCACATTGGGAGAATCTAAAACATAATATCCGCCCGCAAAAAGCATCATCAGTCCAATCAACAATATAGTCTTGCCCTGCGGCATACGCAGCAAAAACGAAAATACTGCAATGCCAAGCACCACAAGAGCCGCAATTATAACAAAAATACCGATTATTCTATCAGGCACACCCTGTTTCAGCATAAGTTTATCAACGGCTGAACCCGAATACATATACATTGAATCAAGAAAATCGTTTACAGCATTATAATTTCCAAATCTGTGAGGATTTTTCAGTACAATTTCCACTGTGTCCGTATCCGTGCCTGTATATGTATATGTAAACCTCTGTTTACCGCAGGCGCTGTCGCCTATCTGCGGATTTTCGGCATCAAAAACATATGCGCTTTCACCGTTTATAAAAATCTCCGCTCCGATATGATTGAAATACAGTGAAATGGTACTTCCCTGCGCGACTCTGCCAATCACCTCTCCGTCAAGGCCCTCCGTCTGAAAATATCCCTTAAGTGTAACATCGCCCTCCATAGAGGATATTTTTTCACCCTTTACAATCGGCTTCCATTCACCGTCCCCGATTTTGTATTCGCCCTGGAATGACGCGCGCAGGGATATTGAATTGGCTGACTGATTGCTGCGGATACACGCCACAAGCAATATGATAGCCGCCAGAATAACAAGGCACCCCTGTCCGACAGCCTGCCACTGTGCCTTTTTCATGGTATATCACTTCCTCTCAGAATTATACCTTCTGCAATAATATAATAGTCATTGTAAACATTATACACCCCAAAGGACATCAAAAGGACACAGAAAAAGGAGATTTTTTCAAAAAAAAAATAAAAACAGCAGAATTTCTCCTGCTGTCCCGTATGTATTTTTTAAACTTTGCTTCGTTCCGCTTCCATCTGGACATATTTCCCTGTGGTAAACTCTGCCCAGGAATAATTAACCATATATTCGCCGTGAAAGGAATTTACCGCGACAGCGTCCCACTTTTCATAATCGTAAGCGTCGCATTTTACCTTTGTGACGTCCAGTGCAAGATGATTCCATGTCTTAATCAGAATATCATCTGCTCCAACCGCCTTAAGTGCGTTTTTCAACGAGGTAACTATTGCCGTGGTACGGTTTTTTAATTTTCTGTCATATGGCTCATCCTCCCATAATACCTCTGCAATCTGCTCCGTTGTAACGGATGAGCCGTGCCGGTCAACAAGATATGCAAGCAGTTCCTTTGACTTTTTGCGTTCAAAGGTAATCGGTATACCATCGACAAAAACTTCAAAATGCCCGAATGTCTTAACTCGTATATCCCGCGGCAGTCCGGTTGGCTCCGCGCGCCAGTCGGTTACCATTTCATCAAGGACGTGTTCTATATCCTCCGCTCTGACCGGCTTCATCAGATATCCCTTTGCAAACAGTCCGAATGCGTCAAGAGCGTATTCGCTGTATGCCGTACAGAAAAACAGCGTGACCTGCGGATATATGTTCTTTAACTGCTGCGCAAGCTCCAGACCATTCATGCCGCGCATCTTAATATCCATAAAGGCATAGGACAGCGTTTCGCCCTGTGCCGATAATTCCTTTGCCCATTCCACTGCTGCTTTAGGCTTTCTCTCACCGTGCAGCACAGCAGACGGAAATACAATTTTTAATTCGTTCATAAGTGCGTTTAACGCAAGCTGTTCATCATCAACCACTAAGATATACATTATCGTTCACCCCTTATGCTTCTTCCTTTTTTATACTGAATCTGATTGTCGCCACAGTGCCCTTTCCATGCGAGCTTCTGATTGTCAGCCTTCCGTCACACATTTGCTTTAGTCTGTTTCTCACATTCTCAATTCCTATATGGGAACGTCCGTCCTCCTTATGTACAGAATTTTCTGTGTCAAAGCCTATTCCGTCATCTATCACTTCAATCACAATGGTTTCAACGTCCTTGTATGTTCTTAAAGTCAGCGTTCCGCCGTCCTCCTTTTCACATATTCCGTGCTTAACCGCATTTTCTACCAATGGCTGTACCGTAAGGGAGGGCAGAAAAAAGTCC
>CAMCPC010000006.1 GCA_945876665.1 uncultured Oscillospiraceae bacterium | reverse complement strand
CAAGACGACCAACAACGCCCATCATATCGGGAGTTGCAACAACAACGTCGAAATCAAACCAGTTTTCACCCTGGATTTTCTGAACAAGCTCAGCTTCACCAACGTAATCTGCGCCTGCTTCCTTTGCTTCGTCAGCCTTTGGACCCTTAGCGAATACCAAAACCTTTGAAGTCTTACCTGTACCATGCGGAAGTACAATCGCACCTCTGACCTGCTGGTCAGCGTGTCTTGAGTCAACGCCAAGTCTTACGTGAACCTCTACAGTTTCGTCGAACTTAGCCTTAGATGTCTTTGTTACAAGGTCCATAGCCTCGTTTGTGTCGTAAAGCTTTGACTTCTCAACAAGCTTTACGCTATCCTGATATTTCTTTCCTCTAAACATTTCGTATCCTCCTTCGTGGTCAGACGAGATTTTCTATCTCTCCCACTTCTCTTAACAAATTAGTTACCGTATCGGCAATTAGTCACCGATAAGAACGCCCATACTTCTGCAAGTACCTGCGATCATGCTCATAGCAGCCTCTAAGCTTGCTGCGTTAAGGTCAGGCATCTTCTGCTCTGCGATAGCCTGAAGATCAGCCTTTGAAATTGTAGCTACCTTTGTCTTGTTAGGAACACCTGAGCCGCTTTCAATCTTACAAGCCTTCTTGATAAGAACTGCAGCCGGCGGTGTCTTTGTTACGAATGAGAAAGAACGGTCAGCATATACTGTAATAACTACAGGAATGATAAGACCTGCGTCCTTTGCTGTTTTTTCGTTAAATTCCTTTGCAAACTGCATAATGTTTACACCGTGCTGACCAAGAGCCGGACCAACCGGTGGTGCTGGGGTTGCTTTACCAGCAGGAATCTGTAATTTAATATAACCTGCAACCTTTTGTGCCATAATGGCCACCTCCTTGAAAAATCATAGCTTTGCGCTATATGAATGTGGTAATTGCGGGCAAATGCCCTCCCACTGTTACCAGAGGGATATATATAAACGGTGCTTGTCCGTTCATATCAATAATTAAGTAACCGACTATTCCATGTGTTCAACCTGTGTATAGTCAATTTCAACAGGGGTTTCACGTCCGAACATTGAAACTGCGACATTAATCTTGCGCGTTTCATTGTTAATGCTCGTAACCTTACCCGAAAAGCCTTCCATAGGGCCTGATTTAATAGAAACAGTATCTCCAACGGCAAAGTCAATATCCTTCATACGGATTACCTCGACACCCATTCTTTCCACTTCTTCGTCAGAAAGCGGAACAGGCTTTGAGCCGGGTCCGACAAAACCCGTGACGCCGCGCGTATTTCTTACGATATACCAGCTTTCGTCCGTCATTACCATCTTGATAACAACATAACCCGGAAAAATCTTGCGCTTAACAATTTTCTTTGTGTCGCCCTTTTCCTCAACAACGTCCTCGGTAGGTACTCGTACGTCAAGAATCAAATCCTGCACACCACGGTTCTCAACAGATTTTTCTATGTTATCCTTTACCTTGTTTTCATAACCTGAATACGTGTGAGCCACATACCATTTTGCTTCTTCTGCCATAACCGTTCTCCTTCCCTGACAATTAATCTGTTTATTATAATTTCAAATTATAATATGTTAGTCAGCATCTTGAACAGTTGTGCAAATCCAACATCAAGCAATGACAGGATGATTGTAATTATAATGATGAACACGATAATTACGCCTGTGTTGTGAATAAGCTGTTCCTTTGTAGGCCATGTAACCTTCTTAAGCTCAGCCTTGGTATCCTTAAAGAATCTCTTGACTCTTGTGCCAAAGCTTGCCTTCTTTGTCTTTGATAAATTTGTATCAGCCATTTTTACACATCCTTACTCAATCCGATTTACTTTGTTTCCTTGTGAAGAGTGTGCTTTCTGCAGAACTTACAATACTTATTCATTTCAAGTCTGTCAGGATCATTCTTCTTATTCTTCATTGTGTTATAGTTTCTCTGCTTGCACTCGCTGCATGCTAATGTAATTTTTACTCTCATTTCTAACACCTCCGCATTTATATATGTCAGCTCTTTTATTTCAAGCATAAAAAAAAGAGCTTTTATTCGAGCAGAGATATTATATCATTAATGGGATAATAAGTCAAGCTATTTTTTACTTTTTTTCAAAAAGTTTTTTATAAATATAAATTATAATTTATGTGTGTAACCGATGGCGTGCGTTCGTAGGGGCGGATATTATCCGCCCGAATTGAAATGTGTACGGCGGGCGGCTGATAGCCGCCCCTACAACGGGACGTCGAGGACGCCGTCCCACAATACCGCCAAACAATAATTTATCTTATCCCCTCACGCGGCGAAAGTGTAGACACCGGAGGCAGCGTAGGCGCTGCGCCGCCTTGGGCGGCGTATGGCGTGGGCGCGATGGTAGGACGCAGAGCAAGCTGCGCATTAAGGTCATCAATCTCTTTCTGCATTTTTTCAATCTGATTGTTAAGCTCGCTTATCTGCTGCTTCAGCTGCGTATTCTCCGCCACCGCTGACGAAACCCTCTGCATTTCCTCACTGTCCGAGCCTGCCGTTATTCCTATATAAAACACAACGGCAAGCAGCAACACTATAATACACACAACGGCAGTAATAATTTTTTTGCCCTTTCTTTTCCTATTAAAATTAAAATTGCCGTAATTCGCCATCGTTTTCACCTCAAAAATTTTGTACTAATCTAATTTTACCACACTTTGTGCAGAAAATAAATACAAATATTTATCTTTTACAGATTTTTTTAATATTTTTTCCATTGCCTTGCCGTACAGCTCAATCTGCTTTGCGTAGCGGCGCGCCACCTGCATCTGTTCCTCATGTGTTTTACAGCGGTCGGTTTTGTAGTCTACAAGAATTATATCGCCGTTCTTATCCTCAAAGTACAAGTCAATAATACCCTGAACAACAACCCTTTCACCATCATAAGCGTCAGAAAGACTTCCGTCATATTCCTGCGCTGTTATTTCAATCTCAAAGGGTCTTTCACGGTAAACGCGCTTAGCCTCAAAAAGCACCCTGCCCATATCACTTCTGAAAAAACCGCAGACATTGGCGCATATCATATCGGTGATTTCCTTATCCTCCACGATTTCCTTTTCAATCTGACCCATATCTGCAATACGCGCAATTTCACCTCTGACAAAATCCTCATAACCGTCCTCTGCCGTTTTGCTCATTTCTGCAATGTCTATATACGCCATCACCTGATGATGTGCCGTACCAATCTGCGCGCCCAATCTTTCCTTCCGCATAAACTTTGGCTTCTGCGTCATGTATACAGGGTCGTCCTCATGGACATGCTCCGCGTCCTCCATTTCCTTAATTGCCGTAACGGAGGTTTTTGCGGGAATAGCGCCGCTTTGGGGGTACTCATACTTAAATTCAAGAATTTTCTGTACCGCACCGCGCATTTCATCGGGATTTTCTATTACGATTTCCTCTTTTTCTGTCGTTTCCTCAGCTTCATATTCTATAGAAGAAACTTTTTTCTCATAGCTTACCCAATAATCTCCGTCACACATTACGGCAGGAACAATCCAATCACTGTAACATTTTGCATTTGCGGCAGCGCGCGAAAGTCCCGTAAATCCCGAATATATATTGTTCATCATTTCAAGATATTCCAGATAGCTGTCCTCATTCTTGTATGTCCTCGCGCCTGTCACGATAAGCTTTTCCTTTGCGCGCGTCATTGCAACGTACATAAGGCGCATTTCCTCGCTGCGGTGTTCCCTGTCGTTTTCCTCCTTGATGTACTTGTTGAACATCAGCTTTTTGCAGTACATATCTTCATAATTATAATAGTCAACGCCGATACCTAAATCCTTATGCAGACGCACTCTGTTTTCATCACTCGGAAAATTTGAAACAAATTTCTTTTCCGTCCGCGCAAGGAATACCACCGGAAATTCCAGACCCTTGCTCTTATGTATCGTCATTATCCTTACCACGTTATGGCTCTCGTTCACAAGCTTTGCGCCGCTTATGTCGTCATTTCTGTTCTCCATACGCTCAATGTAGCGTATAAAATTGAAAATGCCCTTAAATCCTGACTCCTCATAGCGTTTCGCCCTTTCATACAGCAGCTTAAGGTTTGCCTGTGCCTCCTCGCCGCCCTCAAGCGCGCCCATGAAATCATAAAAGCCCGTTTCCTCATACAGTGTCCATATGAGCGATGCAATGGATTTCATCTTAACATAACCTCTCCAACGGTCAAGGTCTGCTATAAAGCGGTAACACTTGCCGCGAAGTCTTTTTTCCTCCTCCGTCAGCTCCGTTTCACCAACCTTATATCCCTTTACCGCCTTATAAAAGGATTTGCCGTGATAACCAATCTTAATCATAGCAAGCTCGTTTTCCGTAAAGCCGCCTATGGGTGAACGCATAACGGCAACAAGCGGAATATCCTGCATATGATTGTTTATGAGCGAAATAAGCGACAGCATAAGCTTAATCTCACGGCGTTCAAAGTATTCCTCTTTCTGAACAAACGCAGGTATTTTGTACCTCTCAAGCGTTTCACGCACCACGTCGCCGCTGCCCCTTACAGAACGCATAAGCACCACAATGTCGCGGTACTCTATGTCGCGGTACTCTCCGTCGCCTGCGTATATCTTGAAATGACCGTCCACAAGCGAGCATATTCTATCCGCAATGCACGCCGCCTCGGCTCTTTCTGCCGTCACGTCTTCTTCGGTTTCCTCGTCCTCCTTGAATACGGCAATTCTGTACAGCTCCGAATTATAGCCGTTTTTTCTGTTTTCCCTATTGGGCAGATTTTCACCGTCAATATAACATTCCCGGTCTTTTTCCCGTTTTAATGCTTCATTATCGTTATATTCAACGTCGCCCACCTCGTCCGACATAACAGAGCCGAACACAGCGTTTATACTTCTTAAAACCTCCTGCCGGCTTCTGAAATTCTGCGACAGTATTATTTTTCTGCCGCCGTTTCCGTCACCGTAAAGGCGGCTCTTTTCCTTGAATATCATCGGGTCGCCGCCGCGGAATGCGTAAATACTCTGTTTCAGGTCGCCCACCATGAACATATTTTTATTATCGCGTGAAATAGAAGTGAATATCGCGTCCTGCAAGCCGTTTGTGTCCTGATATTCGTCTATAAGGATTTCTCTGTAACGCTGTGAATATTCATCACGGATATTTTCATTTTCTCCAAACAGCCTGCATGCCAGATGCTCTATATCCGCAAAGGATTTTTCATTCTTCCTGTTTTTCTTTTCCTCAAAGCTTTTGTCAAATACTTCCACAAGCCATACAATATCATCTACACTTTTTTTCAGCTCTTCTGAATGTACATATTCATTAAAGCTTTCCGCGTCCCTCGTCGGAAGCTCCATACACGCCTCCCGCAAGTCGTCACGCATATAGTTGTATTCATTATAGTATAGCTGCCATTCCTCGTCTGACGCTTCTTTCTTTTTGGGCGGAGTGTTTATAGCCGAACCAAGAAATGATTTCTTTTCTATATACGTTTTGTAAAATTCGTACATACCGTCATAGCTGTCGGTTGCCTTAAGCACCTTTACCGCCTCGCGGCATTTGCATACATTGCTCCATATTTTTCCCCAGTATTCTGAGGCTTCCTTTATTTCCTCATACGCAATATAATTTCCCGTGTCTATATCATACTTTTCCTTTACAATGTCAAGCATCTTATGGGACAGCTCATTCCAGAATTTTTCATGTGTCCGCACGATATAATCCCTGTGCCTTGTGATGAATACGTCCTGTATCCATTTGCTTTCCGTCATATCGGCGCTGTACATATCCGCCTTTTCACGGAGCCACTCCATCGGCTGCGGAAATGTCTGCGTGAAATTATATATCTTGCGCACAACATTCTTCAACCCCTCATCATCACGGTTGGACGCATACACATTGACAAGCGAAATAAAACGCTCCCTTTCCTCCGCGTCCTCTGACGCGTACAGGGACATAAACAGCTCCGAAAGCGTGTCGTCCATAAGCATATCGCCCTCATTGTTATCCATTATGCTGAAATTCGGGTCAATTCCAAGCACATGGAAATTATTTTTTACAACACTCAGACAGAACGAGTCAATCGTGTTTATATCCGCTGACGCTGTAAGGTGAATTTGCTCCTTGAGGTACTTTGCCTTTGTGATATTGCCGCTGCTTATTTCCTCACGGTATGCCTTGTTTATGCGGCTTATAATTCGCTCCTTCATTTCTGCCGCCGCAGCTTCCGTAAACGTGACTACAAGCAGCTCATCAATTGATACTCTGTCCTCGTCACGCATCACCATATCGGCGATACGCTCCACAAGCACAGCCGTCTTACCCGAGCCTGCCGCCGCGGATACAAGTATATTGCCATTGCCCGAAGGCTCATAAATCGCATTTTTCTGCGCGTCAGTCCATGTCGGCATCGTTCTTCACCCCTCTCAATGCAGCGCCCTTTGTTTTCATCGTTTCCCATATTTCATTTGCCTCGCCATGCGGCTCACGCATTTCGCGTTTGTTTTCGTCAAACTTGCACACACTGCTGTAATCGCAGTAGGCGCACACTCCGCTCATGCCGCCTGTGTCATACGGATTAAGGCTTATCTCGCCGCTTCTTGTACGGCTGTCCATGTCAATAAGCGTGTCCTTCACGTGCGCCATAAGTCCGTTTATCTCGTCAAGGGATTTTACCCCTTTTATGTTCCCGTCCTTGTCAAGCTTCACCTTTGTGAAAATACTTTCCTGATTGCGGAAGAAGTCGTTATCCATACTGTAAAGCATCTTGCCACGTTCCTCCTCGCCCTCGTCGGCAAAGGTCACACCGTCAAGACACATATCCTTGGCGTTTTTTTCCTTTATGTTGTCCTCCGTAACGGTTGAAGTCAGATTTTTGTATTTGCTCCTTACAGCCGTATAATAAATCCCCGTCACGTCAACGTCCTTGCCGTCATTCTTCATAAGCTGCGCCGCCGCAAGCGCGTATATTACCATCTGCATATCATAGCCGTTGGCAATGTTCATCACGTCAAATTCCGTTCTGCCCGTCTTGTAGTCGATTATGCGCATATACGACTTACCGCTGTCCGTTTCACATATGTCTATTCGGTCGATAAGTCCCTGCAAAGCGACATTCTCTGTAAGATCGATTTCAAATTTACATTCCATACCGTTTTCAGCAAAGTCTCCTGCCGAAAGGCTCTTTTGCACAAGCTCCGCCGCCGAGGAAATAGTCCTGCCCATACGGCGGAATATGCTCGCCGTACGCTCCTTATCACGCACACCCGAAGAAAGCATATTTTCACAGGTGTCGCTGACAATTTTGTCAAGAATTTCATTGCGCTTTTCGTCATCAAGCGCGCGCCACGCGCTGATTTTTTCCGCGTTGGTTTGAGCGCCGTCCTCAACGGCAATACAGAAATCGTTTATAACACGGTGTGCATAGCTGCCCATATTCGCGGGAGTTACGTCCCATTCCTCTCTTACCCTTGCGCCAAGTCCGTATTTTAAGAAATACTCAAAGGGGCAGCGCGCAAATGTGTTTATTCTGCTTGCGCTGTAAGTTATTTTTCCTCCATACAGCATATTGGCAATGTCGCCGTCAAGCATTATGCCGCGTCGGTTGTAATAATCCGCCCTGTCCATGAGCGACAATATTTTTTTCCATTCGGGATTTACATTGTACCAATCATACACCATATCCCACAACGGATTTTTCTGACCGTCATATCTCCCCGACAGGTTTATAAGCATCTTATGAATAGTCGCCTTGGGTGAGGAAATATATACACCGTCCTTTGACGCGTCGCGCATAAGATTATCCGATACACGCATTTTAGGGAATTTGCGGTAAATATCCGTCAGCATATGCGACGCGGTCTGGGTTTTGCCCTCCTCGTCCTGTATGGAATAGCTTAAAAACAGCTTTTCGCTTACGGCGCACAGCGCCCTGTAAACCTTGAAATATTGCTCGTCCATTTTCTTCTTTGTATCGGGAGCAAGCGTTATTCCATAGTCCTCCTGCAGGGTGTTTCTGTCTTTGTTTGACAGAAATCCTTCTGTTTTTATGCTTGTGGGGAACGTGCCGTTCTTCGCTCCCACCACAAACATTGCCCTTACATTGGCATGGCTGCTGCGCTCCACGCTTCCCACATATACCTGATCAATACCCGATGGGATTGTGCGGATTTCACACTTGGAAAGTCCCACGCTCATGTACTCGGCGAACTCGTCTATCTTCATCTTGTCCTCCGCAAGCGCCGTAGTGGTCTGATTAAGCACGTCAAGGATTAAATTCCATATCTTCGTAAACTGCTCCGCCTCGTTTACCATGCCGTTCTTCTTGAACGCGGCAATCTCGGATTTCAAACCCGCGTACAGATTAATATCCTCAAGGTATGTAAACAAAGCCGTTGCAAAATCAACCGCCGTCTTTTTTCCCTTGACCGCCTCGGCAAACTTTGCAAGGGGCGCGGCAATCTCACGGCGCAGAGCGTCAATTTTTTCATCTACTTCGTCCGCACCCTCCTCGCCGAAAGCCGCGTCAACTATGTCATTCTCTTTAAGCCACGCTTCCTCACTAAGCCATCTTTTTGCACCGCGTATGCCGCACTTTAAGACAAAATTTTCAAGTGCGTCAATATCTTCCTGATTTATCGGATTATAGAATGTGAATTTCCCTTTCTGCTCTTTTCTGTAAATAAAGCCTGACCTTAAATACCGAAAAACTGACTCATAGCTCCAGTCCTCCTCAAGCACATCGAACAGCGACAAAATCTGCATTGCGATAGGGTGGTCGCTCAAAATTATTTTTCTGTCCGTGAAATAGGGGATTTCGTATTCACCGAACACCGCCTCAATAAGATGTCTGTACTCCTCCTCGTTACCGCACAAAAGCGCAATATCACGAAAACGGTAGCCATCATCACGCACAAGATCGATTATTTTACAGGCTATTCTCTCAATCTCGCCGTAGGTGTCACGACTCTGGAACAGCGCCATATTCTGCGGTTTTTCCTCGCACACAAAATCCTCCGTCCAGTAACGGAACAGGCGGTATAAATCGGGTTTGTCCGCAAGGTGTGAAAGACCTTTACCTGCTGTGTATTCGCCCTCAAATCCATAGGTTTGAGCAAGGCTCATTATCTTATCAACTGTTTTCTCCGTCTGTATATAAAGCTCTCTCTCCGTTTCGTCCTCTGCCGCCGGACAGCATATGCTCACCGTCATATGAACGCCCTTTTTAAGCAGTGCCTCAAGGACGCAAAGCTGTTGGGGCATGAATTTATCAAAACGATTTACCCACACGTATGTATTCGCGTCAAACTCGTTTCCGTCCTCGATATGCTGCGCCAAGCGGTACAAATCATCCTCGCTGTCGGTGCAGTCCGACTCACCCACATACTCCATATATTTTTCATACACAAGCGAAAGCGCCGTCAGCTTGTTTTTAAGCGTCTGATTATTGGCTACTGACTGCGCGCGCTCCAAAAGCATCTGCGGCGTTACAAGGTAACGCTTCATCTCGCTTATGAGCGACGCCGCCACGTCAAGAAAGCCCTGTCGGCGCATGGAGGTTATCAGCTTCATATCCATTCCGTCAATTTCACGAAGCTCCTCACATGCCGTTGTGACCGCCTTGTAAATAAGCATCTGCTTGCCTGCTTCCGTCAGGTGGTTAAGCTCGGACGAGCTTAAATTATTTATTGCCATGCGGCGCAGCGTCAACACTTCTATATTGTTAAGACCTATGCCGCCGAATTTTTCAACAAATGTCTTTTCCGTTTCATATGAATAATGGTCGGGTACTATCATTATGCACCTTGCGTCAGGATTTTCATTATGTACCCTTTCGATACCGTCAAGACACATTCTGCTCTTGCCCGAGCATATCGCGCCGCGTATGATACTTATTCCCATGGAAAAACGTCCTTTCTTTTCTGATTTAATATCATTATAACATAAACACTGTACAAAAAAAAGCACTTTGTTTTTATAACCAAAAAACACCTCACCAAGTGTGAAGTGTTTTTATGCGAATTTTATTTTACCGCCGCTTTTAGTGCATCTGCCTTATCCGTTCTTTCCCATGCCACGCCTAATTCCTCACGTCCCATATGTCCGTATGACGCAAGATTGCGGTAAATGGGCTTTCTCAAATCAAGCTGCTTTATGATTGCGTAAGGTCTTAAATCAAAGACCTCTGCAATTGCCTTTTCAATCTTCTCCTCGGGAACGGTGGCTGTGCCAAAGGTGTCAACCATTATTGAAACAGGATGCGCAACGCCGATTGCGTACGCAAGCTGTACCTCGCACTTCTTAGCAAGTCCTGCCGCAACAACATTCTTAGCAACCCATCTTGACGCGTATGCCGCGCTTCTGTCAACCTTTGTGGGGTCTTTGCCCGAGAATGCGCCGCCGCCGTGTCTTGCGTAGCCGCCGTAGGTATCAACAATAATTTTTCTGCCCGTCAGACCGCTGTCACCGTTAGGGCCTCCTACTACAAATCTGCCCGTCGGATTGATGAAAAACTTTGTGTTTTCGTCAATAAGGCTTGCGGGAACAGTCTTTAGGATAACCTCGCGCTTTATATCGTCGCGCAGCTTCTTTATATCCACATCAGGCGAATGCTGGCTCGATACAACTACTGTGTCAACTCTTACAGGCTTGTCATTGTCATATTCGACCGTGACCTGAGTCTTGCCGTCGGGACGAAGATAATCAAGAATACCCTCTTTTCTCACCTCTGTCAGCTTCTTTGCCATTTTGTGAGCAAGAGAAATCGGCATCGGCATAAGCTCAGGTGTTTCGTCACAGGCATAACCAAACATCATACCCTGATCGCCCGCGCCCGTTGAATTTTCATCATCTTTTCCGCCCTCTTCACGGTTTTCGTAGCCTGAATTTACGCCCTGCGCAATATCCGGCGACTGCTCGTCAATAGCAGTCACAACGGCGCAGGTAGTACCGTCAAAGCCGTATTTTGCCCTGTCATAGCCTATATCAAGCACAACCTGTCTTGCAACCTTCGGAAAATCAACATAGCAGGAGGTTGTAATCTCACCCATGATTGAAATAATACCTGTTGTACACGTTGTTTCGCAGGCAACTCTCGCCATCGGGTCTTCCTTTAATATCTCATCAAGCACGGCGTCGGAAATCTGGTCGCAGATTTTATCGGGATGTCCCTCTGTTACAGATTCCGAGGTAAACAGTCTTTTACTCATTGGTTTCATTTCCTTTCCGATTAAGTCTAAAGTATATTCTACATTAAATGACATTAAAAGTCAACTAAAATGCCGATTTACGGCAACTTTTTTACGCGTGGCGTATAATCGCGATAATTATGCCAAGTATCGCGCCGCCGAACACTTCAATGGGCGTGTGTCCTAAAAGCTCCTTAAGCTTCTTTTCCGTGCCGGGGAAATCTGCTTTAACCACCGACTCCACAAGCTTATTCAGTATCGCCGCCTGTTGACCCGCGCTGCGTCTTATTCCGGCGGCGTCATACATTACGACGAATGCCACAACCGCCGATATGGCAAAAGCGGCACTGTCAAAGCCGTTTTCAAATCCCACCGCCATTGTAAGCGACATAACAAATGACGCATGTGAGCTGGGCATTCCGCCCGAACCTATAAATCTTTTAAAATCCAATTTTTTATCCCATGACAGCACAATTTTAAGCGCCTGTGCCGCAAACCAACCGATAAGCGCCGTCAAAAGCACAGAATTGGCTGCAAGCTGTTGTAAATATGACATAAACCTCTCCTTAGTTTTTCCTGTTTATAAGATAATCTGTAAGCTCCTTTAGGAACTGCGCTCTTTCACCGAAAATATCAAGCGCTTTCTTTGCGTTTTCGGAATACTCCTCTGAAAGTTCCCTCGATTTTTCCAGTCCCACAAGCCTTACGTATGTGTTTTTGTTTTCCTCCGCGTCAGAGCCTATCGGCTTGCCAAGCTCCTCCTCGCTGCCCGTAACGTCCAGAATATCGTCCTGTATCTGAAACGCCACACCGAGATTTTTCGCAAACTCGTCAACGGCTTCAATTTCATCTTCACTGCCGCCGCCCATAAGCGCGCCTATTGTACACGCACTGCGGATAATCGCGCCTGTTTTATTAAGATGCAGATAACGCAGCTCGTCAAGGGTAATTTCCTTGCCCTCGCTCTCCATATCTACTATCTGACCGCCTATCATGCCCTCTGTACCTGACGATACGGCAAGCATATTTATTGCTTTCATTGCGCGCTTTACGTTATCACCGTCATACTCCGATACCACCTCAAAGGCGCGGTTTAAAAGCGCGTCACCTGCCAGAATTGCCGTTGCCTCGCCGAATTTGATGTGGCTCGTCGGCATACCGCGGCGCAAATCGTCGTTATCCATCGCGGGCAAATCATCATGTATGAGTGAATATGTGTGTATCATTTCAAGCGCGCAGGCAAACGGAATTACCTCGTTCACGTCGCCGCCGCACATTTTACACACGTTCAGCATAAGTATGGGGCGAAGTCTTTTTCCGCCCGCAAATACGCTGTAGCGCATTGCCTTGTATATGATATTCTGCGGATTTTCCTTTTCCGCAAGGTACTTGTCAAGATACTTATCTATAAAGTCAATCTGCTCCTTTAGCCGCTCTTTCATTATTCTTCTCCTATGAAATCCTCTTTTACAACTTCGCCATCATCGTTTGTCATAAGAATGGAAACCTTTTTTTCCGCCGCGTCAAGCATCTGCTGACAGCCTTTTGACAGCTTTATTCCCTTTTCAAAAAGCTCAAGCGACTCGTCAAGCGTGACATTTCCGCCCTCCAGCTTTGCCACTATTTCCTCAAGCTCCGATATTGACTGTTCAAATGTTTTCTTCTCTGCCATTATTATTCTCCTTTTACAACACATTCACGACTTCCGTCCTTGAGCCGCAGTGTAAATTCCATGCCCTTTTTCATTTCCTCCGCGCTTCGTATAACAGTTCCGTCCTCCGTTGTGGGGATTGAATAACCCCTCGAAAGAGTCTGCAAGGGACTAAGCGCGTCAAGCTTTGCTGTTTGCTCGGCAAATTGCCGCTTTAATGTCATAGTTTTCATTTTTAAGCTGTTTTCCATAGACTTCAAAAGCGAGTCAAGCTTTAAATTGTAATCATCAATTCTATCCTTTGGTGTTTTCATCTTGAAACGCTTGAGTAAAAGTCTGCTGCTTTCAATGCGTCCCACAACATTCTGCGAAATGCGGTTTTGGTCGATGTTTATTCTATTGCGCAGCTCTATCATTGACGGTACGGCGATTTCCGCAGCCGCGGACGGTGTCGGCGCTCTCAAATCCGCCACAAAATCCGCTATGGTAAAGTCGGTTTCGTGTCCCACCGCCGAAATTATCGGTATTTGAGATGCGTAAATTGCGCGCGCCGTTATTTCCTCATTAAACGCCCACAAATCCTCAATACTTCCGCCGCCGCGTCCGACTATAAGCGTATCAACCTCTTTTGTTGCGTTGAAATATTCAATCGCTCTTACAACGCTCTGCGCCGCGCCCGTTCCCTGTACCTGCGCGGGATATATCACAATTTCCGCCATAGGATAACGGCGCGTGATTACGTTTATAATATCCCTTACCGCCGCGCCTGTTGATGCCGTTACAACACCCACACGCTTTGGAAACTGCGGAATTGGCTTTTTGTGTGCTTCGTCAAACAAGCCCTCCTCGGCAAGCTGTTTCTTAAGCTGTTCGTAGGCTATATACAGCTCGCCCACACCGTCCGGTATCATTTCTTCAATATACAGCTGATACGAGCCGCCTGCCTCATACACGCTTATTCTTCCGCGCGCAAGCACCTTCATGCCATCGCTCGGCTCAAATGTAAGCGACTGTGCGCTTGAGCGGAACATTACCGCTTTAAGCACTCCGCCCTCGTCCTTCAGCGTTATATACAGGTGTCCCGAATAATGGTGCTTGAAGTTTGAAATTTCACCCTTTATCCATACGTTGTTCAATATTATATTATGGTCAAGAATTTTTTTAACATAGCCGTTTATCTGCGAAACGGTAGCGATTTTCGGTTCCAAGCCTAAGCCTCCTTATTTGCCATATGCGCAAGATATGCAATGCCGACAGCGTTATCGGTGGAATACTCCGCCTTTGCGAAATGCACATCGCCGTCAAGATGTTCCGTAAGTCCCTGTCTGATTATGCCGTTGGACGCAACTCCGCCCACAACAAGTATATTATGCGTATTTGTTTCCCTGATTGCGTTATTGATTGATTTTATAAGCGTATCGCGCACAGTTTCCAATACACCCCGCGCAAGGGACGCTTTTTCACATTCGTCCGTCATGCGTGATGCCTTTGTTTCCACACCCGAAAAGCTCATATACATTCCGTCCACCGATACGGGCAGCTTTTCCGCCCTGTCAGCAGACAGTGCAAGCTGTTCAAGCGCCTTTCCCGCAGGGAACTGCATTCCCATTTTTACACCCACTCTGTCGATAAACTGTCCCGCACTTATATCTTTTGTGCCGCCGATTATCTCATGCACAAAATTATTGCCAACATAGCGGCTTTTCAAAATCTCCGTTGTACCGCCCGAAAGATGCACCGACAGAAAATCCTTTTCCAGAAGCTCAAAGCAGCCGCAGGAATAAATCCCTGCCATAACGTGTCCGTCCTGATGTGAAAATTCATAAAGCGGCACGCCAAGCGCGCTGCTTACAACCCGTGCATAGCCCATGCCCGCAAGAAACACGGGCATATATGAACCCTCAACAGTACGCGGTCTTGCGCTTACGCCGACGGCTCTGACGTCATTCATGTCAATCTGTGCCGACAGCCTTTCAAAAAGCTGCGGCATCAGCTTCATATGCTGAAACACACCGTCACTCTGACGTATGCCGCGTTCTCCCTCTTTTACATAAAGCAGCTGTCTTATATTTTTATCCGCTCTGCCGTCTGTCCATGCGGTTGATGTGGTGTAATTACTTGTATCAAATCCAAGCGTACTCATGCAATTTCCTTATACACGCTTCCGAGAAGTCCGTTTACAAAGTTCGGGTCACCGTCATCACCGTAACGCTTTGCAAGCTCCACAGCTTCGTTTATGGCAACCTTTGCAGGTACATCGTCCATGTACTTCATTTCAAATATGGCAAGCTTCATTATAGCGTGTGACGCCTTTGATATTCTTGAAATCGTCCAGCCTTTTTTCAGATTTTTTACTATAAGCTCATCAATTTCCTGTTCATGCTCTCTTACACCGTCTATTATTTGTCTTATATATCCGAGGTTTGCTTCAGATTCGGGACGCGCCTTTAAAAGCTCGTCTAAAATAACATCCATGTCGTCCTCATGCAAATCCATCTGGAACACCTGTGTAAAAGCTGCATCTCTTGCTTCGCTTCTCGTCTGTTTTCTCATAACCGCTAAAATCCTTTCATGTTTTACGCATAATTTTCCATATTAAGACTATACCATAATTTTATACAAAAATCAAGTGGATATGCGGTATGATACATCACTAAAGCAAAAAAGGAGCCAAAAGCTCCTTTTTTATTGCTCTGTTAAAGGTTCTTTGCCGCTTCAATCCAGTTTGTCACCTGTTCATCTGAGGCATTTTCAACACCGTCACCGATTACTACAAGCTGATTTTCACCCTCCCAGTAAAGCTCTTTTGAAAGGCTTTCAAGCACGGCTCTTACAGGAACAAACGTTCTGTCATTATAAATCTGTGCAGGAGCGTCAAGTTCCTTTTCCTCGCCGTTTACCGTATAGGTCGGACTTTCTATAGTCATTTTAATTACCGTATCGTCAAGAGTGATTGTGATTTCTCTCGTTTCACCGTTCCATTCAACATTCGCGCCGAAGTTTTCCGAAATAAATCTGAGCGGAACAATTGTTCTGTTCTCCGCTGTGATTACGGGAACAACATCTGCATTTTCACTGTCAATAGCTTTTATCTCGCCATTGGCAACAGCCTGTGATTTGCGTATTTTCAGAATTACGATGCTGTCATTTGTATTGG
>CAMCPC010000005.1 GCA_945876665.1 uncultured Oscillospiraceae bacterium | reverse complement strand
TCTATGTGGTTATTTTATAAAATAATCACACTAATGTCAATGGGAAATGATATTTTGTACACGTTTTCGTGCTGAAAAAGCGACTTTTTTCTGAAAAATCATTGTAAAATTACGAGAAATAGTATATAATTAAGTGAAGTACGCAGAAAAAATAAGAATTAAATCAAGGAGGATTTTTAATATATGGAAAACACAGAGCAGACACAGGAACAGTTATCAGACCTTTTGCAGGTACGCCGTGACAAGCTGACAGACCTTCAGAATGAGGGACGTGACCCGTTTAAGATTACGAAGTTTAACCGCACTCACACATCAAATCAGATTAAGGAAAACTACACCGAGGAGGACCGCGAGCTTAAAAAGCGCGGCTCAGACGAAGTTCAGATCATAAAGGCAAAGATTTCACCGCTTGACGGTCAGCAGGTTTCAATTGCGGGACGTATCATGTCAAAGCGCGGCATGGGTAAGGTCGGTTTTGTTCATGTAGCCGATATAGACGGACAAATTCAGCTTTTTGTAAAAAAGGACATACTTGGCGAGGAGGAATATAACCGCTTCAAGAAGCTTGATATAGGTGATATTATAGGCGCAGAGGGTGAGGTATTCACAACACAGACAGGTGAAATTTCAATCAGAGCGGACAAGATTACGCTTCTTTCAAAGTCACTTCTTCCGCTTCCCGAGAAGTTCCACGGTATGACCGATACAGATTTGAGATACCGCCAGCGTTATATCGACCTTATCATGAACGCTGATGTCAAGAAGACCTTTATCAACCGTTCAAAAATTTTGGCTTCTATCAGAAGCTATCTGAATGCTCAGAACTTCTTAGAGGTTGAAACACCGATGCTTGTTTCAAATGCGGGCGGCGCTGCGGCAAGACCGTTTGAAACGCATTTCAACGCATTGGACGAGGATTTTAAGCTGAGAATTTCTCTTGAGCTTTACTTAAAGCGTCTTATTGTAGGCGGCTTTGACCGTGTTTATGAAATCGGCAGAGTGTTCCGTAATGAAGGCTTGGATACGCGTCATAACCCTGAATTTACTCTTATGGAGCTGTATCAGGCATACACTGATTATCACGGCATGATGGATCTTACAGAAAACCTTTACCGTCATGTTGCAAATGAGGTTCTCGGTACAACAAAAATTGTATATAACGGTATTGAAATGGATTTGGGCAAGCCGTTTGAGCGTATCACTATGGTAGATGCAGTAAAGAAATATGCGAATGTAGACTTCAATGAAATAAATACATTGGAGGAGGCACGTGCGGCGGCTGACGCTCATCATGTGGAATACGAGGACAGACATAAAAAGGGTGACATACTTAACTTGTTCTTTGAAGAATTTGTTGAGGAGCATCTGATTCAGCCTACGTTTGTAATGGATCATCCTGTTGAGATTTCGCCTCTTACAAAGAAAAAGCCGGAAAATCCGGACTATGTTGAGCGTTTTGAATTCTTTATGAACGGCTGGGAAATGGCAAATGCTTATTCGGAGCTTAATGACCCGATTGACCAGAGAGAACGTTTCAAGGCTCAGGAAGAACAGCTTGCGCAGGGCGATGAGGAAGCTAATACTACCGATGAGGACTTTATGAGAGCGCTTGAAATCGGTATGCCTCCGACAGGCGGTATCGGCTTCGGTATTGACCGTATGTGTATGCTGCTTACGGATTCACCGGCAATCAGAGATGTATTATTGTTCCCGACAATGAAGCCGCTTGCTAAAGAAGGAAATAATTAACGCCTATCTACTTCAAATTTGTTGGGCGGTACCTTCGTACAGCACCAACAAATTTTCAGCAGATAATCGTCAATTCCGTCCCTCTTTGAGGGCAATAATTAACTTTATCCAAAGGAGGAATCTGTTATGGCAGAAAAATATGGTACTGTGCCGCCAAAATTCACAAAGGCATGGTGGGGATATTTTTGGGATTACTACAAGTGGCATGTAATAATAACTGTTGCCGCTGTGGTGATTGCCGCTGTGACTATCGTGCAGTGCGCGAACCGTCCGAAGTATGACATGAACGTAATATATGCGGGTCATATGAATTATTCCGATGAGGAAATAGAAAAAATGCAAAATCTTCTGTCAGAGTATATTGAAGATATTGACGGAAACGGCAAAAAGTCAATATTCTTCCAGCCGCTCATGTTTTCTGACGGAGCCGGCAATGAAGAATACGATTACGCCATACAGACAAAGCTGGATTTCACTTTTACGGATGACTATACATTTGTTTACCTCATGGACGAAGTGGAAGCGAAGCTTTATATTCAGAGAAAGTCCATTGCAGATACATTTGAGAATGTAAACAAATACGCCGCGGACACAAGCGCTGAGGTTCTGCGCAGTGAGGACGGCACGGGCTATGCCGTAAGTCTTAAGGACAGTGCGCTTCTTAAGGAAAACGGAATTTATTGTGACGATTTGTACCTTTTGGTACGCGTAAACAATGAAAATGATGAAAAGAATACACAATCGTATGAGGACGCTTTAAGGATTGCAAAAGAGCTTGTAAAGTAATTCATGCGGATAAGGAGGGTTACAGTGGCAGTAGTCAAACCCGAAATAGCAACAAGTGAATACGAGATGTTTTCGCGCTACAGGGAAACTAAGGACACAAAGCTTCGTGACGAAATCGTGTCCTCGTACATATATATTGCCGAAATTCTTTCGCGCAAGTTCGTAAACCGCGGCGTGGAGTATGACGATATATATCAGGTGGCATGCTTGGGTATATTGTATGCGGTGGAGCGGTTTGACCCCGACAAGGGTGTCAAATTCGCCACGTTTGCAACGCCTACCGTAATGGGCGAAATACGCAAATATTTCCGCGATAAGGGAAACTTTATCCGCATACCGCGCAGGCTTTATGAGGTGTTTTACAAGGCGGAAAAAATCCGCCGTATGTCGAATGAAATATCTCAGGAGGAAATCGCCAGAATACTCAATATCCCCGAAAAAACGCTTGAGAGCATATATGAAATAGGGGATGCGTCGTTTATAAAGTCCTTGGAATATGAGGCGTATGCCGACGGAGAAATGACGCTCGCCAATGTTGTGGGCACTGATGATAAGAACTATCTTATGATTGAGGATAAGGACTTTGTCGACTCGTGCATGAAAAATCTGACGAATGAGGAGCGCGAATTTGTGAAGTACCGCTATTATGAAGAAAAAAGTCAGAAGGAAATTTCGGAAATAATGGGTACGTCGCAGATGCAGATTTCGCGAATGGAAAAGAAGGTACTGAAAAAATTCAGAACCATGTATTTTAAGGATTAATGCCGTGTGTCCCATACGGTATTTGAACAGGAAAGGAGTAAACAATGCTTACAGAAAAGAAAAAGGAATTTATCGAATTTATGATGGAGTCTGACGTTCTTCGTTTCGGGGATTTCGTTACAAAGAGCGGCAGAAACACACCGTATTTTGTAAACACAGGTAATTTCAGAACAGGAAAGCAGATTGCTACGCTCGGCAAGTTCTATGCCGCGCTTATAAAGGAAAACTGCAGCGGGGATTTTGACTGTATGTTCGGTCCGGCATACAAGGGTATTCCTCTTGCAACATCAGCCGCTGCGGCATTATATAACGAGTATGAAATAGACAAGCCGTATTTCTTCAACAGAAAGGAAGAAAAAGACCACGGCGAGGGCGGTTCGCTTGTAGGCTACAAGCCTCAAAACGGCGACAGAGTTATCATAATCGAGGACGTTATCACAGCAGGCACAGCCGTACGTGAAACGATGCCGATTTTAAAGAACGCGGCGGACGTGCAGGTAAAGGATATGTTTATTTCCGTAAACCGCTGCGAGGTAGGTCAGAATCCGGAAAAGACAACTATCATGGAAATCATGGAGGACTTTGGTATAAATATCCACGCAATAATAACTGTTCAGGATATTTACGAATATCTTAAGCAGGACGGCTCATACGGCGAAATACTTCCTAAAATGGAGGAGTACATGAGCAAATACTGCGTATTTTAATCGGAGGTGATTACCATTAAACGATTTTTAAAGGTACTTTTACCGATGGCAATGTTTATTATGCTTTCGCTTACGGCACACGCGTATAACGTGGTTAATCTGCCCGAGAGCATGACCCTTGCCGACGCAATGGGAATTTTTGATGCGGGTGAAATAACGCGTATAACTGTTTCAGACGTTTCAGACGGCAGATATATTGAGCTTGAACAGAGCAAAATACGTGAATTCTATAATACCGCTCAGGGCATGACGGTATACAGAACAGTCAATCCGACGCCATTCCGCGGTATTGCGGTGAACGTATATGCGGGAGAGAACGTAAAGAGCTATTATCTGAATTCGGGTATACAGATTGGTCTTTACGGCAGTGAAAATTATATCTGCTATAAGCTCAGCGACAAGGATACAGAACAGCTTCTGTATCTTGACAGCAAGTATAAGGATTCTGACAAAAAGGCAAGCGGTGAGGAAATCCACCGCGAAACGGGAAATAATTTTCTGAAGCTTCCGCCTTCGCCGTGGGCACAGTCATTTGCAAGGGAGGCGGCTTCAAAGAGTCTGCTCCCGTATGATTTTACGAATATATACTCGGAAAATATAACGCGCGAGCAGTTTTGTGTTCTTCTCGGAAATCTGATTGCCGTAAATGATAACTATTCATCACTTGATGCGTATATGTTTGATAACGGCGGAGCATATCTGAAGAATTATTTTGAGGATTGTAACGGCGTTGATAATTCCGTAAACATTCTGTATGCGCTGGGTATCGTAAACGGCAGGGATGAAACACATTTTGACCCTTACGGAACTATAACGCGTGAGGAGGCGGCAACGCTTCTCTGCAAGGTCGCTGAAAGATATATATGGGTAGGAACAGAAACGCACCTTACATATGAGGATGCCGCAAGCATTTCAGAATGGGCGCGGTTTTACGTGACATGGGCAAATGAATACGGCATTATGACAGGTATCTCGGAAACAGAATTTGCTCCGCAGGGAAATTATACCGTTGAACAGGCTGTTGCCACGGTTATCAGGCTGTATAATTTGATACAATAAGATAAATTAAAAAAGATTGCCATCGGCAATCTTTTTTGACTTATGTATATATTATAATGCAAAATTATTCGGCATCCGCCGGTGCTTCGTCCTCAATAGCTTCATATGCAGAAAGAACCTTACTTTCAAGTATGTTTCTCATTTCGCTGTTTATAGGATGAGCAATATCTCTGTATTCGCCGTCCGGAGTTCTTCTGCTTGGCATAGCAACAAATAATTTTTCCGGTCCTTCGATAACTTTTACGTCATGTACAGCAAATGCGTTGTCGAATGTAACAGATGCTACTGCCTTCATTTTACTGTCGCCTGCAACCTTTTTTATTCTGATGTCTGTAATCTCCATATGTTTTCACCACCCTTCGACAAAATATTATTATCAATAATATAATATAGTAATTCTTGTAATTTGTCAAGTATTTTGCACAGATTTTGTCGAATAAATGGCTGAAAATTTGTAATACTTTATTCCAAATTTCTAAAATTTGCAAAAAAGGGGTTTTCAATTTGCGCTTTAAGGTATATAATAATATTTAGACTAAGTTTATGAGGAGAAAAAAGATGGATAGGTTTGTAATGTCTGATATTGAGAAAAATTCAGGTATACATTTTATAGGTATCGGCGGCATAAGCATGAGCGGACTGGCGCAGATAGTGCTGAAAGATGGGTATAAGGTAACAGGCTCCGACTGGAACAGGAGCGACATAACGGAAAAGCTTGAAAAAATGGGCGCAGATATTGTATACGGTCATGACGCGGTTAATACGGAGGGAATAAACAACGCGTCGCTTGTTGTATACACAGCTGCCGCAAAGTCGGATAACCCCGAAATTATCGCCGCAAAGGCAAAGGGCGTGCGCCTTATAGACCGCGCGGAATTCTTAGGCGCTATAATGAAAAATTACAAGCATGCCGTAGGTGTAAGCGGCACTCACGGAAAAACCACTACAACATCCATGCTTGCGCATGCGCTTATCGGCGCAAATCTTGACCCGACAATAAGTGTCGGCGGCGAGCTGGATCTTATCGGCGGCAATATCAGAACGGGCGCTTCGGATTACTTTGTTACGGAGGCGTGCGAATATACAAACAGTTTTCTTAAATTTTATCCGACAATCGCACTTATCACGAATGTTGAAGCGGATCATCTTGATTTCTTTTCTGGAATAGATGAGATTATAGAAAGCTTCAGACAGTTCGCATACCTTACAAAAGATGTGGGATATGTTGTCGCAATGGGCGGTGACAAAAATATTCAGAAGGCGCTTGAGGGTGCTGATGACCTTAAAATCATTACCTACGGTTTGGAGGATAAGTTTGACTATTATCCCGAAAATATCGTTTATCATGCCGGCTTCCCGAGCTTTGACGTGATGAAGAACGGAAAAAGGGTTTGCACTCTTAAGCTGAATGTTCCGGGCGAGCATAATATACTGAATGCGCTTGCCACTGTTGCGGTGTGTGAGCTTTCGGGTGTGGACGGAGAAACTGCTGCCAAGGGAATAGAAACCTTTAAGGGAACTCACAGACGTTTTGAGAAAAAGGGATTTTTAAACGGCGCTGTTGTTATTGATGATTACGCGCACCACCCGACGGAGATAAAAGCCACGCTCCATGCTGCACAGAAGTTCCCGCATAATAAAATATGGTGTGTTTTTCAGCCGCATACGTATTCAAGAACGCGTACCTTATGGAAGGAATTTACCGAGGCATTTGATGCTGCGGACGAATTGATTTTAACTCATATTTATGCCGCGCGTGAAAAGTCTGACGGTGTCACCAAGCCCGAAAATCTTGCAGAGGATATAAAGAAGCGTGGAATAAGCGTAAATTATATTGATGATTTCAATGACATAGCCGATTTTCTGAAAAAGAATGTAAAGGAAGGCGACATTGTGTTTACAATGGGCGCAGGTGATGTTGTGAAAATCAATGACCTGATAATAGAATAGTGAAATTTTGGCTGCCGCATTTATGCGGCAGTTTTTTTGTTGTGCATAAATATATCAAATCGGTATAAACTAACAATATATTTTATTGAATGGGAGAGGGGAAACTTTGAAAGATAACAAGGTATTTGAAGTCCTGCAAAGAGTGGGACGGTCGTTTATGCTTCCTATTGCGATTCTGCCGATTGCGGGACTGTTTCTGGGAATAGGAAGCTCGTTTACAAATGAAACAATGCTTCGTGCTTACGGATTGTACGGAATTATGGGTCCCGGCACGATTATTCACGGAATACTGTCCGTCATGAGCGCGGCGGGTAATGTGGTGTTCAGTAATCTGCCGCTGCTTTTTGCGATAGGTGTTGCTATCGGCATGGCAAAGCGTGAAAAGGAGGTTGCGGCGCTCTCAAGCGTTATTGCGTTCTTTATCATGCACACGGCTATCAGCGCGCTTATAGCCGTAAATTACGGCAGCGGTGATATGAGTGTTAATTCAATGGTACAGGCATGTGCCGACCTTGAAAGAAACCTTAATCTGAGCGGCGCAACGGCAAATGTTCTCGGTATTTATTCGCTGAACATGGGAGTGTTCGGCGGTATTATCGTGGGACTGGGGACAGCGGCGCTGCATAACAGGTTTTACAGGATACAGCTTCCGCAGGTATTGTCTTTCTTCGGAGGCACGCGCTTTGTGCCGATTATTTCAGCAGTTGTGTTTTTGCTTGTTGGAATAGTGATGTATTTTGTATGGCCCTATATACAAATGGCTATTTCACTGCTTGGAAACCTTGTACAGAATACAGGCTATATAGGCACGCTGATTTACGGTGTAATTGAAAGAGCGCTCATTCCGTTCGGACTGCATCACGTATTCTATATGCCGTTTTGGCAGACGAATGTGGGCGGCTCAATGGAGATAAACGGTCAGCTTATAAACGGCGCGCAGAACATTTTCTTTGCGCAGCTTGCCGACCCGAACACAACACAGTTCTCGGTCAGCGCAACGCGGTTTATGGCAGGTAAGTTCCCGTTCATGATGTTCGGTCTGCCGGGAGCGGCGCTTGCGATTTACAAGTGCGCAAGAAATGAAAAGAAAAAGGCAGTCGGAGGACTGCTGCTTTCTGCGGCGGTTACTGCCATACTGACGGGTATTACAGAGCCACTTGAATTTACATTCCTGTTTGTTGCGCCCGTTTTGTACGCGGTGCATTGTGTGCTGGCAGGATTGTCGTTTATGCTTATGCACATCTTTAATGTAGGAGTCGGAATGACATTCTCGGGCGGTCTTATAGATATGAGCCTGTTCGGAATTTTGCAGGGCAACGCAAAAACAAACTGGATTTATATTGTGATTGTGGGAATTGTGTACTTTTTTGTATACTGGGGAGTATTCACGTTCCTTATTAAAAAGTTCAATTTCAAAACGCCCGGACGTGAGGCGGACAACGAGGAAACGAAGCTTTATACCAGAGCCGATGTGAATGCGCGAAAAGACAGCGGGAACAGTGATGACAGAGTGTCAGCGCTTATCCTCAAGGGACTTGGCGGCAAGGATAATGTTTCCGATGTGGACTGCTGTGCGACAAGACTGAGAATAACTGTTAATGATGGCGGAAAGGTAGATGAGAGTCTGCTCAAGGAAAGCGGTGCTGCGGGAGTTATTCGAAAGGGTAACGGTGTTCAGGTTATATACGGTCCGAGAGTTACTGTTATAAAATCCAATCTGGAGGATTTTATGGAGAGCAATGCAAGTGACGATTTGAGTAGTTATGATACAGTTGTTGACAATGATATTAAGACTGACCAGTCAACTGCGCCTGTCGGTGACGGTACTGTTATGGAAATAAGCGCGCCTGTTAAGGGAAAGGTTATAGGTCTTGAGGACGTTAAGGACGAGGTATTCTCCTCAGGTATGCTCGGAAAGGGATTTGCCGTTGAGCCGAAGGAGGGCAAGGTGTTTTCACCTGTGGACGGCGTAATAGATAATATAACCGAAACCAAGCACGCAGTCGGGATAGTTGCCGATGATGACGCGAATATTCTGATTCATGTGGGACTTGATACGGTTAAATTAGGCGGCAGAGGTTTTGATGTAAAGGTTGAGGAGGGCGCTAAAATCAAAAAGGGTGATTTGCTTATGACCTTTGATTTAAGTGCGATTAAAAAGAGCGGCTATAAGGTTACTACTCCTATAGTAGTATGCAACAGTGATGAATTTCACTCTGTGGAGATTATAGCACGGGGTGATGTAAATGCCGGAGATGCGGTTATGAAGATTGTAAAGTGATTTATCACATAAAAATAAGACTGCATGGGGCAGTCTTATTTTTATTGGTTATTTAAATTAATTATAAACAACAATCAGCTTTGCATTACCCTTTGACATAAGTACAAGGATTTTCGAACAGTCGATACCGTAGTTTTTAGCGTCTTTAAGGTCATTGATTGACATATCGGTTGTTGTATCGGCAGCGTATCTGCTGATTTCTTCTCTGTCCTCTTCCATGCGGATAATCTTTGTTGACGGAGCGACTAAGATTTCCTCATAATCCTCATCGTCTATCTGATATGTACCGTCCTCTGCGGTTTCAAAACCGCCCTTAGTAACGTAAAGCTTCTTTTCGTCAAGAAGTACCTGACTGACATTGAACATAACTGCTCTTGAATTCGGAACTGTTCCGAGTGTTGAGCTTGTGTATGTTTCATCGTCAGATGTACCCGGCTTTTTGAATCTGTAATCAAATTTATACTTCTGATTATTGTTTGATTCATCAGGTTCCTGTTCCGCCTGCCAGTTGAACTTCTGACCGTTGTTTTCAGCACCATCAAGAACCTCTGCAATATCAGCAAACTTAATATTGTTTATACGTCCCTGTATAAGATTATCACTGTCATATGCGAACTGGATAACATCACCGACCTGTACATTATCAAATTCTGTTGCATTATATGTTGTCCATGATTTAACAGTGTTTGAAGCGCCTGTATAAACATCGAATTTCTCAACTATTTCATCTCTTACATCACTGTAAATACTTTCGGGAAGTGAGGCAACGACTGAGAAATCGCTGTCCTTTTTAACTGTAGTAAGAGTACCGTCATTGCCGTAAAGGATTACAAGTCCTGCAATTCTTGATGAGTTTATGTCGTATGCTTCAACGTAGTATGCATCACCTGAAGTGAATGCGGAAGAAGGTGCTTTCTTTGCGTATTTTTTCTTCTGCATACGGTCGCTCGGAACATAAAGAACGGTGGTGTTTGAATTTACAGAGAAAGATGTCTTGCCGTTCTGTGAGAAGCTGTTGGACGAATAAGTATACTGTCCGATGTCTCTGCATTTTGCGATTTGTTCGTTATCGTCGTTCTGAGTCTGAATTTCATCTGATGTCAATACAGTAATTTCGGTTACTTCGCCGTTTGTAATCATAAGTCTTGCAGGCTGGCAATACTCTGTAGTGTTCGGTGTTTTACCCGCACCGTAGATTTTTTCGGCGTATTCGCTCTCATCTCCTGCATAAGAAGCAGATGTCATAAGTCTGTCAATAGCTGTTTCGCTGTCAATGTTTGAACCGTTGAATTTAACCCTGCTCTTTATTGGATATGAAGCGGCGCTGCTTGCAGAAGTATTCGGGGCATATGCTGTTATATATGCCTTGCCGCCTTCATCATAGTCAAGGAACGCGTCTGCGATATATGCGTAAGGAATGGTGGCTGTCTGTTCAAGAGTACCGAATACAGCAGTATTAAATGCGTCAAGGTAGAAGGTGCCTGAAATGCCGACCTTAAGGTCCTTGTTATTCTTTTCCTGTATGTATGCGGCGCACGTATCACCGACTTCATAGCTTGTACCGTTTATTGTCATGCGGCTGCCGTCTGATGAAAGTGATGAAATCGAACCCTTAACCGTCTTGTTGGATACAAGAAGCGAGTAATGAGAACCGTCAAGGCTCTTTGCGTAAAGGATTACATCATTTGCAGCAATTGACGTTACAGGTATCTCCGCGCCGTTCTTTGTTATTGTGTATGTGTAATTTGCTGCCTGCGGGTCAAGGATAAGATAATTACCTGTTACGAGCTTATCCGTAATACGGTAATCAGCAGTGGTGGGCGCTGCATATGCAACCATTGTTTCGTAGTTGTTAATCTGAATCATATCTACAGTGCCGTCATTTCCGCTGTCCGTAAGCTTTATGTCGCCATAAATTGTGTATTCTGTATCAGGATTGAGCCATTTTTCAAGCGCTTCCTGACGAGTAAAGGATTCCTCCTCCTTTGTATCAGGGTTGATAAGAGTTACCGTAGCATCTGCTGAAACAATATCACCGTTATATCGTACGGTCAGGTCTTTTTCCTTTAATTTGATGCTTTTTATTTTTGAGTTGTTTTCGTAATACTTCAGCGTGTTTCCCGAAAGACTGCTTATATCGTCATAGTTTAATTCAATCTGTGAATTTTTTGAGGTTTCATCATCTATAATGATAAGCATTTTTTCGTCATTGGCTGTCGGCTGTCTGTAATATACAGTGATTGTATTGCCAAGATATTTGCTTATGTCCGACTTGTTGGTTGTAAATGAAGAATAGTTGATTAAAACCTCCTCGCCGGAAGATGTCATAATATCCATTTCATCCTCGTTCAAAGCATGTGTACAATCCTCTGTTACAAGGTCTTCAACACCTACAAGAGTACCCTTAAGCTCTTTAGCCTTAAGATAATCGTTCAGAAGTGTTTTGTCGGTGCGGTTCCATTCATAGCCGTTATACTCGTACATTTCAATTTCGAGCGCGTTGTAAAGCACCTGCGCTATAACGCCTCTGGGAGCGCCCGCAGAATATGCTGTACCCGAAACATTCTTTGTAAGGTTAAGCGCGTTTGCTTCCTGAATATACTTGTCAGCCCAGTTGTCTGATGTTGCGGGGAGCGATTGCGCAAACTGTTCATATCCAAGTGTGCAGACAACCATTTTAAGCGCCTGCTCATATGTAACGGGGGAATCGGGGGCAAATATTCCGTCGCCGAAGCCTGCAATTATGCCGAGATTGTAGGCTGTCTGAATGAAGTTTCTTGCCCAGTGGCTCGAATCCACATCCGTAAATTCATAACTGCTGTATGTAAGCTCCTGATATCCGAGCATAAAGACAATAAGCTTTGTGAATTCAGCACGCGTTACTGTGTTTTCAGGCTTGAATAACGACACGCCGTTTTCCTCGTATCCGTCAATAACTGACAGCTTCGACAATGTGGTAATTGCCTTTTTGTATGGATTTGTGTCATCCACATCGCTGAATGCCGCGAAAACCGTTGCCTGACAAAGCGTTGTTGCTGCCAGAATAACAGTTGTCAGCATAGCTATAATTTTTTTCATACAATTCATCCTTTCATTTTTGTAAAATATAGCAATATACTGATATTTTACCACTTATTATTATATAAGTCAACAAAGAATATATTTCCAATTTATTAACAAAATAATAATTATAAATAAAAATGTTGAAATAATCGTGATAAAGTGATAAAATTAAATGCGATTAAGCTTTCGAAGCTTTATGATATAAGGAGGACATAATCAAATGAATAACGATAAGAAAAATCGTTCCCCTTTAAGAAATCCTTTGTTGATATTTCTTGTAATTTCGGTTATAGCGACAGTGCTTCTGAATGTGCTGATGCTGTCAATTCAATCACCGAAGAAGCAGGAGATTTCATACAGTGATTTTATGAATATGCTCAATGAGGATAAGGTGGATGAGGTTATTTTAAATAAGGAACAGCTTACCATATATGAGAAGTTTGATGAGTCGGATGAGTCTTTTGACGAGGCGGCATCACAGACATCTTCATTTATGCGTATGCTTGGAGTTGACCCTGAGGAGGTTATAAAAAAGGCAAAGGAAAGCAGCCGTAAGGTATATTACACGGGATATATATATGATGAAAGACTTCTTGCGCAGCTTGATGAAAAGGGCGTGAAGTATTCAACGCCTATACAGCATAACAACCCTATATTGGATTTCATTCTCACATGGATACTTCCGCTGGGAATAATATATCTGCTGTTCTTTTTCCTTACGCGCTCCATGTCCAAAAAGATGGGCGGCGGCGGAATTATGGGAATAGGACAGTCCAACGCCAAGCTGTACAGCGTGGAAAATGCAACGGGAGTAACCTTTAATGACGTTGCGGGACAGGAGGAAGCAAAGGAATCCCTTGACGAGATAGTGGATTATCTGCATAATCCGTCCAAGTATCTTGCAATCGGCGCAAAGCAGCCGCGCGGCGCGCTGCTTGTAGGACCTCCGGGAACAGGTAAGACGCTTCTTGCCAAGGCGGTGGCAGGTGAAGCCAAGGTGCCGTTTTTCTCACTTTCCGGTTCGGAATTTGTGGAAATGTTTGTGGGCGTGGGCGCTTCAAGAGTGCGTGATTTGTTTAAGCAGGCTTCCGCAAAGGCTCCGTGTATAATATTTATTGACGAAATTGATGCCATAGGTAAGTCAAGAGATAATCAGATGAGCTCAAATGACGAGCGTGAACAGACGCTTAATCAGCTTCTTAATGAAATGGACGGTTTCGATTCCTCAAAGGGACTTGTGGTAATCGCGGCAACCAACCGCCCTGAGATACTGGATAAGGCGCTTCTGCGTCCGGGACGTTTTGACAGACGTATTATTGTTGAAAAGCCTGACCTTAAGGGCAGGGAGGATATATTGAAGGTGCATATCAAGCACGTAAAAACCGAGCCTGATATAAACCTGCATGAGATGGCTCTTGCCACAAGCGGCGCGGCAGGCGCCGACCTTGCCAACATGGTAAACGAGGCGGCGCTGCGCGCTGTGCGCTGCGGCAGAAAAACCGTAAGTCAGGAGGACCTTATGGAGGCGGTTGAGATTATAATCGCCGGTAAGGAAAAGAAGGACAGAATTCTTTCCGAAAAGGAAAAGGAAATCGTATCCTTCCATGAGGTAGGTCATGCGCTTGCGACTGCCGTACAGAAGCATACACAGCCTGTGCATAAGATAACGATTGTTCCGAGAACGATGGGTTCTTTGGGATATACAATGCAGATGCCCGAGGAGGAGGAAAAGTATCTGATGTCCAAGGACGAGATACTTGACCAGATTACAGTATTCCTTGCGGGACGCGCCGCCGAGGAGCTTGTTTTTAATACCAAGACAACGGGCGCGGCAAATGACATTGAACGCGCGACAGCACTGGCAAGAAACATGATAACGCAGTACGGTATGTCGGATAAGTTCGGCATGGCGGGACTGGAGAGCATTCAGAATAAATACCTTGACGGCAGAAGCGTTTCGCACTGTTCTGAGGAAACAAAGACGGCTGTGGATAATGAAATTGTCAGAGTGCTTAAGGAGTGCTATGATAAGGCAACAGGTATTCTGAAAGAAAACCGTGACGCCCTTGATGAAATTGCGCGCTTCCTTATAGATGAGGAAACTATTACAGGCGAGCAATTTATGGAAATTTTTAACCGTGTCAAGGACGCAAGAGAAAATCCGCAAAATGAGGAAAACACAGCAGATGAAGAAAGCAGTGAAAACGAGAGTGAATAATAACAGGATTGTCAATAATGAAGAATTTGGTCTGAAATTAAGACAGCTCCGCAGGGAAAAGGGTCTTACACAGATGGACCTTGCGAGGAAACTGCATATATCAAGGTCAAGCGTGGCAAACTGGGAGAATGGTTTGCGCTTTCCGGATTGTTTTTCTGTCAAACAGCTTGCCATGATACTGAGTGTGCCTGTTGACTATCTTTACGGACTGAGCAATCACAAATATAATATAAATATTCCCGATTACTTTGAGCTTGACCTTACAAAGCTCAATGCCGCCGGAGTGGATATGCTGTACGAATATTACAAGCTTCTTGTAAACAGCGAAAAATACAAGGCGGATATAGAAAAAAATGCTTGACATTTAAAAAAAAATGCTATATAATAGTAAAGCTTGTGAAAAACAGGCAATCCTTGCCCATGGCATAGGGCCGTGGGACTAAAGTCCATAAGGAGGTGCAGAAAATGGCTGAAAAAATACTGAACAGCTATGAAACAATTTTTATCATTGACGCAACACTTGATGAGGAAAAGGTAACTGCTCTTAAGGATAAGTTTACAGCACTTATCGAAAAGAACGGTGAGCTTGAATCAGTTGACGAGTGGGGTAAGAGAAGACTTGCTTACGAAATTAATGATAGAACAGAAGGTTTCTACTATCTTGTAAACTTCAAGGCTGACAGTGAGTTCCCGAAGGAGCTTGAAAGACAGTACAAGATTACAGACGGTATACTGAGAACTATCGTAATCAGAAAAGACGAAGAATAGTCTTTGGAAAGAAGCGGTGTAAGCATGAACAAAGTTATATTGATGGGACGTCTTACACGTGACGTCGAAATGCGTCAGACTCCGAACGGTGTGTCACTTGCAAGATTTTCTATAGCGGTGAACAGACGTTTCGCAGGTAAGGATGCCCAGCAGCAGGCTGATTTTATCAACTGCGTTGCATGGCGTCAGACAGGCGAATTTATCGCGAGATATTTCCAGAAGGGAAGTATGATTGCGGTAGTCGGAAGTATTCAATCGAGAAGCTGGGACGGTCAGGACGGAAAGAAGCAGTACGCAACAGAGGTTGTTGTGGATGAGGCTTACTTTACGGGTTCAAGAGCGGAAACAGGTTCTCAGGGCGGAGGATATCAGAATCAGAACTTTGGCGGCCAGGGCGGCTTTAACGGAGGCGGCTTCAATGCTCCTCAGTCACAGCCAAAACAGGGCGGTGAACCGGATTTCGGCGATGATTTTGATATGGACGGGTTCTCGGACCTGGACGGCAGCGAGGACGATTTGCCGTTCTAATCCGCAGTGATAAAAATTGATAAGGAGGAAATAACAATGGCTGAAAGAAATGACAGACCACAGAGAGCAAGAAGACCTAAGAAAAAGGTCTGCATGTTCTGCGTAGATAAGGTTGAGCATATCGATTACAAGGATACAGCAAAGCTTAGAAGATACGTTACTGAAAGAGGCAAGATTGTGCCAAGACGTATCAGCGGTAACTGCGCTAAGCACCAGAGACAGCTTACAACAGCTATCAAGCGTGCAAGAATTATCGCATTATTGCCATTCGTTGCTGAATAATTT
>CAMCPC010000004.1 GCA_945876665.1 uncultured Oscillospiraceae bacterium | reverse complement strand
GGGGTTTTTGCTTCTTTTTGACGCAAAAAGAAGAATGTAAACAATAATTTATATAATCTTCACCTTATAATCTTTTAACAAATAATTCATCTGCAATATGTACCCGATAAACTGCGGCCCTGCCATAAGCTGACCGAAGAACGGCTTGCCGTAATCCGATGAACCGTCAAGCAAAGCGGCAAGCTTTGCCTTGTCGCACAGTGCAAGAATAGGCGCGTTGGGGTCGGAAATAACACCGTCAAGCAACGTCTTTGCCGCTTCCTCATAATGGGGATTGTGCGTCTTTGGGTATGGGCTTTTGCGCCTTAAACGAACGTCTTCGGGCAGTATGCCCTTTGCCGCCTCTCTTAGAATATTCTTTGACACGTTATCCCTGTTCTTCATCTCCCACGGGATATTCCACACATACTCCACAAGGCGGTGGTCGCAAAACGGCACACGCACCTCAAGACCGCTCGCCATGCTCATTCTGTCCTTTCTATCCAGCAGATTAGTCATAAACCAGTTTATATTAAGATATGAAATCTCGCGGCGGCGTTTTTCCTCGGCATTGTCACCGTCAAATGTCGGCACTTCGGCAATACTTTCCTCATACCTCATACGCGAATAGCCGTCAAGGTCAAGGGTGTCGCGAACGCTGTCAAGCAAAATATTATTTCTAAGCGACAAATCATAGCACCACGGAAACGCGGCTGTTTCAAAGGCTTTCTTTTCCCGAAACCACGGATAACCGCCGAATATTTCGTCCGAGCACTCGCCCGACAGCACAACGGTATGATTTTTCTTGACCTCGCGGCAGAAATACAGAAGCGACGCGTCCACGTCCGCCATACCCGGCAAATCCTTTGCTAAAAGCGCCTCCTCCAATAAATCCGTCAGCGCATGATTGGGACATACAAGGTACGTGTGATTCGTGTTAAACTCCTCTACCATTCTCGGCACCCATTTTGTATCGCTGTCAGGCTGAAAATGTGATGCCTTGAAATATTTGCTGTTGTCCTCATAGTCAAAGGAATATGTCGCAAGACGCTCGCCCTTTTTCGCCATTTCACGCGCACCTATGGCGGTTATCACGCTTGAATCAAGTCCGCCCGACAGGAATGTCGCAATCGGCACATCGGATATAAGCTGACGCTTTACGGTGTCATACACAAGCGAACGTACTCTTTCAATGGTGTCCTCATAGCTGTCGGTATGCGCATGACTTTTGAGTGACCAATACTGCTTTATCCTTGTTCCGTGGCGGTCTATTATCATATACCGTGCCGGACGCAGCTCAAGCACATCCTTAAACACGCCCACACCCTGTGTCCTTGCGGGACTAAGGGCAAACAACTCGCAAAGACCTGTTTTATCAAGCATCGGACTGATTTCAGGGTATTCAAACAACGACTTTAATTCCGATGCAAACACCGTCACATCTTTTTTCTGCGTGTAGAAAAACGGCTTCACGCCGAACCTGTCACGGCAGGCAAAAACCCTCTGACGCATGGAGTCCCATATCACAAAAGCGTATATGCCGTTGAGCATTTCGGCGCAGCGTTCGCCGTAATGTATGTACGCGTACAAAAGCACCTCTGTATCAGAGGAGGTAGTAAATTCATATCCGTAGGACATGAGGTCATTGCGCAAATCAGAAGTATTATACAGTTCGCCGTTATAGGTGATTACAAATTCATGTCCCTCAACAGTGCGCTTCATGGGCTGCAAGCCCTTTTCCACGTCTATTACAGCCAGACGGCTATGCGCAAAAACAGCATGCTCCCCCGCCCACTCGCCCCATGAGTCAGGGCCTCGATGACGCAGCTTTTCCGCCATGCGGTGAGCGATTGCTTTATTTTCACCTTCGTTTCTTATGAGGTTTGTCTTAAAATTTATAAATCCACATATTCCGCACATATCCATACCTCCCTGAATATTCTTTGATGTATTATATGCAGACATATCAATATATGTGATTATTTCCTGCGTTTTAGGAACAGTCGGTTTGGCAGCGCAAAAACAAGCACAATTCCGACAGCGATTGCGGCGGCGCATTTTAATGTGTCTATGCCTATTTCGAGAGCCTCTGCATAGTCGGCAGAAATCATGCTGAAAACAGTGTTATACATACCTGCGCCCGGCACAAGCGGTATTATTCCCGGCACAAGGTAGACCGTTACGGGGGATTTGCGAAGATTTGCAAGACTTCTCGCTATCACCGTCACAGCCGCGGCACTGACAAGCGCGGGCAAAGGTATTCCGTCTGAAGCATATGAAACCGCCTGATACACTCCCTCTGCCGCCGCGCCTGCAAAGCCGCAGAAAATCAATTCACGGCGGTTAACGTTGAAAATAACCGCCAGCATAAATGTTGCCGTAAAAGCCATTATCACATCAAAAATCATAACAATCTCCGTTCCTCATATGCGGAAAAGAAGCAAGCATATTACCCTTTTGAGAAGCGTTGTTGTATCGGTACTCCCGACAGGCTGCACAAATACTTCAAGCTCCGATAAAGGTCAAGATGCGCCGCTTATTTTTCACAGAAGCTTACCTCCGGACATATAGCCAATCATATACATCACCGCGCCTGCGCCTGCCGCCAGTGCCGCCGCCACAACTATTGCGTCAAACATTCTTGCTCCGCCCGAAAGATAGTCGCCGGCTATTATGTCACGCAGCGCGTTCGTTATGCCAAGTCCCGGCACAAGCGGCATAATTGAGCCTGTTATCATCGCGTTGATATTGATGCCCAGTCCTGCGGCATACAACAGCACCGTCAGCACCGCTATCATCGCTCCGCCCGTAAATGTGATTATAAAATCCGCTGTATGCTTCTTCCTCATAAACCATATCAGCACATTCAGCACCGCGCCGACTATAAACGAATTAAGACTGTCCGATAAATTGCCGCTTCCGAGAAGCGTGAAAAAACTGCAGCACACCGCCACTGCCGCCGTTTTTATCCACAGCGGATAGGGCGGCTGACCTTTAATCTCTCCAAAACGCTCTGCTGCCTCATTAAAGCTGATTTTACCGTCTACTATGTCCCTTGACAGCATATTGATTTTTGACACCTTATCAAGATTTATAGTCCTGTTTCTGACGCGTACAGTGGTTGTATACGTGCCTATATTCACAAAAAAGCCTGTCATTACTACAAATATCTCACTGTGTCCTCTGTAAAAATGTCTGATTATACGCGTTAATGTATCCTCAACGCGGCTTGTTTCCGCGCCGTTTTCCAGAAGTCCTTTCCCCACCGCAGCGGAAAAATCCAATAGCTTTTCAAGTTCCACAAATCCGCACCTCCTGTATAAAGTATGTGCAGATTAGGCAATAAAAAAACGCTCCGTCACTATACGAAGCGGTTTTATCTTTATTATATCTGATACGTATAATTATCCGGTATTCTGTACTCAGTAGGCGTTATTCCGTACTGTCTTTTAAACATCTTTGAAAAATACCCTATATCCTTATAATCAAGCCGTTCGGCTATTTCGGTAATCTTCATGGTGGTATTCTGCAAAAGCCAGCCGGCGCGCTTGAGCTTTACTGTAGTAAGATAATCCACAAAGCGAAGCTGTGTCTGCGCAGAAAAAACGGTACTTAAATACGAACTGTTAATATAAAACTCAGCGGCAATTGTTTTCTGCTTGAGATTACTTTCGGGATTGTTCAGAATATGCAGTATCACTTCCTGAATTTTGTCATTATTTACACAGGGAAAAAGCTCACTATATTCACAAAACAGTCTTCCAAGCACATCAATGAAGGATTCCTTATATGAGTCATAACCGATTTCCTCGGGGATATAGAAGCTTTTGCACGATTTATATAAATCCAGCCATGCGTTATGCCGGAAAATATCATCTACTACAATTTTGTTAATACTGCATATAATATTTCCCGCCGATGTATTATCCTCGGCGCTGCTATAAATCTCGTCAGCCACTCCCTCAATATATTCAAATATTCCCGAGTCATGGTTTTTAAACATATTTATGATTTCATCAGCGCGATAAATCTCCACCGCCATAGTTTCATTGGTTTTATTTTTTATTCTGCTGAAGGCTGAATAAAACTGGATTTCCCGAAACGGCGATACAAAATAATCAAAAGCGCCAAGTATTATCCCCTGTCTTGCATACTCAAAGTCAGGCTTCATACTGCAAAAGGCTATGCGTCCGCATAGCTTTTCACTCTTTGCGCGCCTTAAAAGCTCTGTGCTTTCAATACCTTTAATCTGCGTTTCACAAAGTACAAGGTCATATTTTTTACGGCACAGCTCACGATATGCTTCTTCTCCGTCATTTACAACCGCAGAGATTTCAAATTCAGAAGGCTCACCCCAGATATGCAGGTTTTGCAGTTCCTCCAGTAAAGCATCATTATCGGAAACAAGCATTACTCTATACATACAAAGCCTCCTTTTTCTTATCCGGATTAAATGTAATATTCATATAATCCGTTATTTGTTTTTTCTTTCTCTATCAAATCATTTATAGTCGTACTGTCCATATAGTCGTTTATAACATCATATAATCCATGCCAAAAAACATTCATAGATGTATTATCGTCTGTTATATAATCACCGGAAATATCACCTTCTATCGCGCGGATAACATTTCCTACCGTATATTTGTCCGCACTTCTTACCAGCTTATATCCTCCCTGTGAACCGCGCTGACTTCTAAGCAGTCCTGTTTTGCACAGGATATTTACTATCTGCTCCAGATATTTCAGAGATATATGCGACCTTTTGGAAACATCCTTCATAGATACATTTCCGCTTTTCTCATTTTCAGCAATATCCATCATTAAGCGTATCGCGTATCTGCTTTTTGTTGATATTTTCATGCTTCATCACTCCTGTAACCGTGATTATCATTGACATATTTCAACGCTTCACCAAAATCCTCCAGTAAATCCTCGATGTCCTCAATACCCACACTCACTCTGATTAAATCATCATATACACCGGCTTTTTCCTGCTCTGCCTGCGTGCTGTGCGCATAAATTGTCGACGCAGGATGTATTACAAGCGTTTTTGTGTCACCGATATTAGTTATATTGACCGCATACTTCAAATGATTTATAAAATCAAATGCGCGCTCCTTTGTATACAGACGTATTGTAAATATTCCGCCGCCTTTGCCTTTAAACTGACTCATTGCCGTGTCAGAATACGGACTTGATTTTAAAAGCGGATAATTTACCGCGCGGATACCGTCCTGATTTTCAAAAAACTCTGCCAGCCTTAATGCGTTCTGACAATGACGTTCCATTCTCAGACTCAGCGTTTCAAGACCTATTGCATTGAAATACGCATTCATAGGACTTAAACAGCAGCCTATGTTACGAAAAGTGTCATTTCTGAGCTTTGCGATAAATGCAAATTTCCCGAATTGAACATACTCCTTCATAGACGGATACCTGTCCGCGGTCCATTTATAATTGCCGCTGTCGGTGATTATACCGCTTATTGAGTTGCTGCTGCCGTTTATGTATTTCGAGGATGAATTAATAATAATATCCGCCCCGAGATTTATTCCCCTGACAAGACAGGCTGTCGCGGTTGTGTTATCAAGAATAAACGGAAGATTGTAGCTGTGTATCAGCTCTGCCGACTTCCTTATATCAGTAACGTCAAGCTTAGGGTTTCCTATCGTTTCGGCAAATACAGCTTTTATATTTTTGGTAACGGTCATATCAAAATTTTCTTTTGTAATACTGTCGATAAAATAGACCTTAATTCCGAAATTCTCCAAATCCCTAAACAAATCCAGCGTACCGCCGAACACTGATGAAGTTGAAATAATTTCATCTCCGCTTTGCAGAATATTTAAAAATGTCGCTGTTATTGCCGCCATACCCGACGAGGTCGCAACAGAGCCTATACCCTCCTCAAGATATGTAATTCTGCTTTCAAATGCGGCAACGGTAGGGTTGGAAATACGTGAATACGCAAATCCGGGCGCCTGATTATGAAAAATCTTTTCTATCTGTTCAGCGCTTTTCTGACCGAACGCGCTTGACTGAAAAATAGGCGTAAGCGTTGCGCCTGTTGTTTCATCACCACTGAAATTACCGTGAAGTAATGCTGTATTAAATTTCATTGATATTCACTTCCTAAGAAAATTTTGAGGAAAATGCTCTAAGCAGATTGTGCATTTACGCGAATGCAAATGCGCGATGTGCAACGAGAATTTTCTCAAAGAATTCCGTCACATTCTGCCTGTTCATAATCTATAAGTTCAGTAATAGTCGGATTTTCACCGCATACAGCGCAATTCTTTACCTTATCAGGCAGTTTAACCTTTCGAAATTCCATCTTCAATGCGTCATATGTAAGCAGATAGCCTGTCAGTAAGTCACCAACACCAAGCAGATATTTAACAGCCTCCATAGCCTGCAAGCTTCCGATTACACCGCCCATCGCGCCGATAACTCCCGCCTGTTTACAAGTCGGAACAGCGTCCTTCGGGGGCGGGTCACGGAAAATACAGCGGTAGCATGGACCTTCACCCGGCACATACGTCATAAGCTGTCCCTGAAAACGGATAATTCCCGCGTGTGAAAACGGCTTTTTCGCCATAACACAAGCGTCATTTATAAGGAACTTTGCAGGGAAATTATCTGTTCCGTCAATAATAAAATCATAATCCTTTATTAAATCAAGAATATTATCCGCACTTACGAATGTACGGTATGTATTTACCTTGATGTCAGGATTCATAGCCTCCATCGTTTCCTTTGCAGACTGTACCTTTGCCTTGCCCACGTCCTTTGTGGCATGGATAATCTGACGCTGCAAATTGGATAAATCCACCTCGTCCGCATCGGCAATACCGATTGTTCCTACACCTGCCGCCGCAAGATACATTGCCGCAGGTGCGCCAAGTCCGCCCGCGCCGATAATCAGCACGCTGCTATTTAGTAATTTTTTCTGTCCCTTTGCGCCTACTTCTTTCAGAATGATGTGGCGCGAATATCTTTCAATCTGTTCGTTTGTGAACGCCATTTAACATCCGCCTCCCATGAAATACAAAAATTCAACTGTATCGCCGTCATTTAATACTGTACCTTCAAAATCACGCGCGCCAAGCAAATCATCATTTACTGATGCCGTAACGTATTCGGGTGTTTCCACCTTTTCTATTTCAATAAGCTCCTTAAGCGTTAAGCCGTCCTGATATTCCTTTACGTTTCCCGTTACTGTTAACTTCATAAACCTTTTTCCTCCTTATTTTAACGCTTCAAATAAAATTTCGCAGATTACCGCTTTGCTGCTGAGGTGCCGTATACAGATACTGCCCTCAGCAAAAAGTGGTGAGATGCACATATCCGTCACCGTACTTTTCCGCCACCTCCGATATAGTCGCAAGCTGATTTGCGGTTACATGACCGCCTACAACCTTCAGTCGCAGCGAAAAACAATTTTTCTGTTTCTGACGCATAAAGCCGCCCTTTTTTAATGTTGCGTAATCTACAGCCATAATCACTTATCCTCCTCTATTACAAGTTCTTCTTCTGTTGATACTCCGTCAACAATACGGAAAGACTTTAAAACAGGCTCGTATATATCCATTAACGACAAAATCAGATAGCTTGCTGTTTTATCGTATGCCAATCGTTTATCTTCCTCAGATGGTCTTGACGGGCTTTCGGGATGTGAGTGGAAGTTTCCCAAAGGCACTAAGCCTTTGCTTCTCATATCCTTTACAGCCTCAAGCTGCTCCTTTGGATTCATTGAAAAATGCTCATTTGAATGGTCGATATTTTCAAGAAAATAGATTTCCTCCGCTGTTTTTTCATCGCCCGAAACAGTTCCGCCAATCAGTCCGCATATCTCCTCAGGTCTGCCGCTTTTTGCCGCCTCTACTATTTCATCATAAAAGCTTTTCGGTAATTTAATCACGCTAATACCTCCTCTATGATGTCCTCTAAATCATCTTTGCTGACAACGCCGCGGACACGCTTTACTTCATTGCCGCCCTTAAAGAATACGAACGTCGGTGATGACATCACGGAATATTCGCTTGCCGTATCAGCGGAAAAATTAATATTCAGCTTTACTATCTTTATTTGGCCGTATTCCTCCTCTATTTCCGCCAGAACCGGCGACATTCGCTTGCATGGAACACATCCATCAGAAAAGAATTCCACAAGCACAGGCTTTTCCGTCTGTAAAACTTCCTCTTTAAAATTGTCATTTGTTACACTTTTCATTTTATCACCCTTATTTCATAGTTAACAAGTAGGTTTAATATGAAATAATAATAGCATATATTCTAAAAATTGTCAATACAAAAATTTGAAGTTACGCATATTTTTTTTGAAAAAGCTGATAATCATCACTTTTTGGGAAAAATTTTAAAATTTTTTCATATATCTTTTTTTCTTATTTAATGATAGAATACCTATTAAACATATAGGAATTTTACAACTAGGGGGACACACAATTATGGCGCTTAAAATCAGACGCGGTTTATCAAGAACGCATATAACGGATTCTGAAGGCAATGTTCTGTTTATCATCAAAGGAAAAAGCTTTTTCAGCCTTGAAAAAACAGTTCTTTATCCCGATGCGACACCTGCATATTCTGTGAAAAAAGATCCTAAACCGCTTGACCGCCGTGACAAATACATTTTCAAAGATTACGATTCAAAAAACGAATTTTACGCATGGGCAGACAGCGAGGCATATCAGTGCGATAAATCATTTCCTCTTTATAAATACTTCTTTTTTGCGCCTGTTGAGATTTATATCGAGGCTGAAAGCTTTTTTGGAGAGCTTAGCATAAGACGCAGCGGTATATCAAGATTTGATATTTTTATCAACGGCAGAAAAAAAGGTATTATATCAAGAAAAAAAGTTATCTGCGATGATATTGATGATGCGGGATTGCTCTCTGTTCTGTATGTCTTTACAGATTACATCATCAACAGCGAAGAAGTATGCCGTATAGCCGATGCAACCTGACATAAAATTAAAAGTGGAGCTGTTGCTTTTAACGCAGCAGCTCCACTTTTTTTACTTATGCAATACTACCTTTCTGTAGGTATCAAAGTTCATCCATTTTGAGAAAAATTCTTCATCGCCATTTTCATATTCCTTCAAAAAGCTTTCCGCTTCCTCCTGTGATGAAACCTTTACCTCAAAGCCGCGTCCGTTGATAACCGGAACACCGCCATAAATGTATTGGTCTGACGAAATTATCTCCGTTATTTTCTTATCGCGCACCTTGACCGCAACGCTGTCACGAAGCACTATAATATCAAAGCTGTCGGGATATTTATAGCTTTCGCCCTCTGTGGGGATTTCATCGCCAACCGTGTATGTATGTCCGGCAGGTCTGTATTTCAGCACCGACAGACTTTCTGTGTTGTAATAAAACTCCTCAAAAATATCTCCGCGCGCCTTTATGCCGTTATATTCAAAGGACGCCTTTTCATCAGAGCCTTCCTTTTCATCGACAGCTTCTACAACACCGCAGGCAGAAGTCATATTGCTCACACGGTCAATCAGAATAAGCTCGCCCAATGTTTTGTGGCTTTCAAATTTATCAGCCGCAATCGCTTCTGTCAAAAGAATTTCACACACTGCAATTCCGTTCTTGTTAAGCGTGTCAACCTCCTTGTGACCGCCTGTGTTCACGTCCACCGCATAATTGATTTTTGTCACAACACCCGAAATTCCTTAACCTGTGCTTCATCACCGTTATACAGCTTATCTGCATACGCCCATGCGGCAAGGTAGTTCCATCTTGCACCGCCTGATGTCTTGGGGTTAGGTGTGATTACACCTATGCCGTCCTTAACAATATCTCCCCAATCCTGAATGTTTTTCGGATTGCCCTTTCTTACAAGGAATACAATAGTTGATGTATACGGTGAGCTGTCCTTGTCAAATTCGTTTACCCAACCGTCCTCTATAAGTCCTGCGTCCTGAATTGCCTTTACGTCATACTCAAGGGCAAGTGTCACAACATCTGCTTCAAGTCCGTTTGCAACCTCAAGCGCCTGCTTGCCGCTGCCGCCGTGTGACTGTGTGATTTCAACGTCCTGACCTGTCTGCTCCTTCCAGTGCTTGGCAAATACTTCATTGTACTGTGCGTAAAGCTCACGCGTAGGGTCATATGATACGTTTGTCAATGTAACCTTATCTGCAGCAGTAGTTTCTGCCGCTTCTTTGCCTGTACCTGCTCCGCAGCCTGCAAGGGCTGTCACTGCTAAAATTGATGCTATTGCTATGCTAAATATTTTCTTTTTCATAATTATGTACCTCTTTCTTAATAATAATTTATATATTTCCTCGGCTCAGATGTCACATACAACAACACATTTTGCCTCCGGCGGATACATAAAAGATGTTACAATTTTTTCTTCTTTTCATTTTGAATTCCTCCAATCTCAATGAAAGATTTATTTCATACTTTTTCTATATGATTACTTCCATTTTGATATGTTCAAATTATAGTATTATTTTCACATTTTGTCAATAAATACATATATGAAAATTTTTTAAACTTTTTCCTATATAAAAAAGGACTGTCAGATGACAATCCTTTTACTGATTAATCTCAATATCCGAAATCGAAATATTATTCTCCCTTGCTATTTTTTCCATATCATCATATTCAGCCTTTATCTTTGAAACACCCCAACCCGTAGACCGTTTCACGCGTACATCACCGAATTGTGTATGTGTGGTTTCAATTGTCCTATCAAGCGTATAACGATTGGTAATATACTCGCGCACGCCGATAGTGGACGTGTGTTTAAAAATCAAGCCGAGCATTTCATCGCGCTGATTTTCGCGGCAGATGCAGGTAAGCAAAATTCCGGGGCGGTTCTTTTTCATACCAATCGGAGTTGTGAACACGTCCAGCGCGCCCGCATCAAAAAGTCTGTCAATCGCAAAGCCGATTGCTTCACCCGTCATATCATCCAGATTGCAGCACAGCTCCGACACAGTGTCACTTTTATCCTGCGTTTCGCCAAGCATTACCCTTACGCAGTTTGCCGCTTCGAAATCCTTGCTGCCCATGCCGTATCCGATTTTGGAAATCTTCATAACGGGCATTGTCGAAAACTCCTGCGAGAAATATTTTAAAATTGCCGCGCCTGTCGGTGTGCAAAGCTCACCTTGTATATCATTGCTGTAAATCGGCACACCGCCCAGTATATGCGCCGTAGCAGGCGCAGGAACAGGCAGTATACCATGCGCGCATCTGACCTGTCCGCTTCCGACATTTATCGGCGATGCAATTATCCTGTCTACATTAAGCTCATTAATCAAAAGACACGTTCCCACAACGTCCGCCACAGCGTCCATTGTGCCGACCTCGTGGAAATGTATTTCACTTATCTCACAGCCGTGCGCATGGCTTTCCGCCTCCGCGATAAGCTTATATACACCAATCGCATCATTTTTCACCCTTTCGGGAATGTCCAAATGCCCTATAATATGTTCAATCTCGCTCATGCCTGTGTGATGATGTTCGTGTTCGTGATGATGTTCATGGCTGTGTCCGTGTTCATGGTGATGTTCATGCTCGTGGTGATGTCCGTGTTCGTGCATATGCTCATTTTCAACCGTTCCGCCCACAGCCACCTCCACATGAGTGCCGCTTATTCCGCACTTTACAGATGTGCTTTTCTTAAAGGTCACATTTGGTATACCCAGTCCGTTCAGCCTTTCCATAAAGCTGTCGGGATGTGGGTGAAGCTCCAACAGCGCCGACATTATCATATCACCTGCCGCGCCCATATTACATTCAAAATAAAGTGTTTTCACGTTTAACTCCTTTCCGCCGCACTGCGGCGGTACAAATCATAGTGTGGAAAAGAAGCAAGCAGATTGCCCTTTTGAGGAGCGCCGACGTATACATATACTTCAAGCTCCGATAAAGGGTAAGATGCGCCGCTTATTTTTCACACGCCTATTTTATTAATCATACTTGCCAAATATCCCGCGCCGAAGCCGTTATCTATGTTTACAACGCTCACTCCGCTTGCACAGGAATTAAGCATGGACAGCAGAGCAGAAATTCCGCCGAAGGAAGCTCCGTAGCCCACACTTGTCGGCACGGCTATAACAGGACAATCCGTCATGCCGCCTATAACGCTTGCAAGCGCGCCCTCCATACCGGCAATGGCTATTATAACCCTTGCGCTCATAATTTCCTCGGAATGCGCAAACAGGCGGTGTATTCCGGCAACACCCACGTCATACAGCCGTGTCACCCTGTTTCCGAGCGCCTGCGCCGTAACAGCCGCTTCCTCCGCAACAGGTATATCGCTTGTACCGCCTGTAGCAATGACAATGCTTGTTTTTGTTTCTGCCTCCGGCATTTCACCCGCAATTCCTATACTGCCTGTTTCGTAATATTCAAGAGGCACTTTTTTCTTTACCGCCTCTGCTTTTTCGGCGTCTATACGCGTTATAATCACTGTCTTTTGTCCCGCATCAAGCATTTTTGCGGCGATTTCTCCGATTTGCTCCGCCGTCTTTCCCGCTCCGTAAATAACCTCGGCTGCGCCCTGTCGTATGCCGCGATGGTGGTCGAGCTTTGCAAAGCCGATGTCTTCAAAGGGCATTGATTTAAATTTCAGCATAGCGTCATCAACCGATATTTTCCCGTCAGCTATGCCCTTTAAAAGAGCTTTTAACTCCTTCTGTTCCATATTCCTACCTCTTTTGTCCGTTTATTAAACAAGGACTACCGCAACAGTAGTCCCCTTATATATCCTCTTTATTTTCCTCATTATCCCACGGCAAAACGTCGCCGTCTTCACGTAGATAATCAATTATTCTCCATACACCCTCGCCCGTTTTGGAATCCACACGAAACACTGTTTCACACCCCGCAAGACGAAGCCATCTTTCCGCCCTGTCAGGATCTGCGCCCTCTTGGTTAATCTGTGTAACAATACCGATAACAGGTCTGTTGCAGACAGGCGTTACGCACGGCGGATAAAGCGAATAAGGCTCGCGCGCACTTATAAGCAGACCTACCACGTCCGATTCGAACGTATACATGGCAAGCGCATTGCCGAGATTTTTAGTCTGTATGTATTCACCGGGCGTATCTATTATCACATCAAAACGATTGACATACTGTGTCTTGTGATAATGTATCTTCTCACCCTTCAGCGCCTGTGTAAGCGTGGTCTTGCCGCACTCACTGCGCCCTACAAGTATTATCTTTTTCATGTCTTTGTTAACTCGCAGACTGTGAATTTAAGCGTTTGCTCCGAATAATCCATGATTGAACGCAAGGACGTTTCCACGTCCGCAACCATACCCGTAATTATAAGCGTGCCGCTGAAACGGTCAACAAAGCTCAAATCGACATTTGATGTCTTTGTAGCAATGTCAGCCGCAATAATCGCCGTTTCGGCAGGGCTCATGGTAAGTATTCCGATTGCGCTTCTTCCGAAGTCTATTTCCGGATTAAGTCCGAGCTTTGTATATAAAATAGGGTCAGGACTTGCAATTACGTGCGCAAGGGTAATCTGCTTACCGGGTACAAGCTCCTGAATTATTCTCAATTTATCGTCCGTTGATAAAATATCTTTTAATTCCACTGCCGTATCTTCCTTTCCGATACATCTTTCTGCTATTATATCATATTTCAATCAAAATTTCCATACCTTTTTAAAAAAATGTCCAGAAGCCCAAAAATCCGAGTATAAAGCTATCCAGTATCAGCTGCAATACAAACATAACCGGCACTCCAACGGAAAATTTTTTCTTAAGCGTCTTGTGTCGGAACAGGTTCATGCCTATAATTCCGCCTATTGCGCCGCCGAAAAAGCACACCTTAAGCAACTTGCCCTCGCGTATGCGTCTTTGCTTGCGCTTTGCGCTTGCCTTGTCCTGTCCGAACAGATACAATGCCCATATATTCATTATAAGCAAAAATAATGCCACCGAAAAAAACAGGTATTTGTTTACGGTATCATTGCTGAACAGCTTCAGTACGGTGGGAATCGGAAGCTTTGACGCCCAGTCGCATATGGCTGCCCACAGCCATTGTATGCCCTCCCACAGCGCCGTAAGCGCCAGATAGCAATACTGACCCGCTGTCTGTAAAATTTCATGTATATCCATTAAATCCTCCCGATTAAATCCTTATCTGTAATTTTCATCATCAATTCGGTTATTCCGCCGCGGTCATTTTCCGCCGCCATTCTGTAAAGCTTTTTTATCTCCGACGTAAGTCCCGCTATAGCGCTGCCATTTACACGCAGTATTTTATCGCACTGCGTTTTCTGAGGAGTTTCAAAATCATAAAACAGCTTTTCGTGAAGCTTGTCCCCTTGCCGCAGTCCGGTAAATTCTATTTTTATGTCCTTATACGGTTCTTTGCCAATGTCGCGGATAAGCTTTTCGGCAATGTCAAGAATTTTTACACTTTCACCCATGTCAAGCACAAAAAGCTCACCGCCATTTGATATTGCAAGAGAATTCAGTACCAGTTCAACCGCCTGTGATATTGTCATAAAATAGCGCGTAACCTCTTTATCCGTAACCGTAACCGTTCCGCGTTCTATCTGCTTTTTAAAAAGCGGTATTACAGAACCGTTTGAGCCAATCACATTTCCGAAGCGTACCGCTGTAAATTTAGTATGCTGTGAGCGCTGTGACCTCTCATAAACAAGCATTTCACATATACGCTTGCTTGCGCCCATGACGCTTATCGGCTCAACAGCCTTATCTGTGGAAATCAGCACAAAATTATCCGCGCCGTATTTTTCGGCAAGCTCCGCCATTATTTCGCTGCCGCGTATGTTGTTCTTTACGGCTTCTTCGGGATTACGCTCCATAAACGGCACATGCTTATGCGCCGCCGCATGAAAAATAATGTCAGGCTTATACTGCGACATGATATAATCCATCTTATCATAGTCGCGCACAGACGCAATTTCCACCGTAACCCTATCACCAACTTCACATTTCACGTCATATGCGCCGTTTTCGTATATATCAATAATTACGATTTTTTCCGCGCCAATACGCGCAAGCTGACGCACCAGCTCACTGCCGATTGAACCTCCGCCACCTGTAACCATACAGACCTTGCCGCGGATAAAAGGAAATACACAATCCATACCCAAAATCCTCACCTGTTACGTTTTTTCTATAATACGTGATAATGCGGAATAATATCCTCGTAATGACCGTCCTTCATGCGGAAGCCGCCGGGTATAACTCCAAGCTGCGTAAATCCGAGCTTTTTGTAAAGCTTCATGGCAGGCTCGTTTGTTTTAACAACGGCATTGAACTGCAATACACCGTAGCCAAGCCTTTTCGCCTGCTCCATGCAGTGCGTGACAAGCGCCTCGCCTATATGCTTTCCCCGTAAATCATATCGCACGGCATAGCTTGCGTTGCATATGTGACCGCATCTGCCCACATTGTTGGGGTGTAGTATATACAGTCCCACAATTTCGCCTGTGGCTTCATCATATGCGATACCCGTAAAGGATTGGGATTTAAAAAATTCCATACCCGTCTTTTCGTTGAGCGTTTCCTCCTGCGGAAAAGCCACGCCCTCATCTACGACCTTATTCCATATTGCGTTCGCCGCCGCAATATCCTCATCTGTAAATTCTCTTACTTTGATGTTCATTTTGTATCCTTAGTCCTTTTCCATTCCAAAATTTTATCAAGCCGTTCCTTGACCGCCTTTTCCCTGCCCTGTGTTGTGGGACGGTAATACCGCCTGCCCGACAGGCTATCAGGCAGACACTGCATTTTTGTCAGCTTTTCCTCGGTGTCGTGGGCGTAAATATATCCCTTGCCGTAGTCAAGCTCCTTCATCAGCTTTGTGGGAGCATTGCGTATATGCAGCGGCACAGGCTCGGCAGGCATTTCATTTATATCCTTATTACATTCCAGACACGCCGTATAAAGCGCGTTGGATTTGGGCGCCATAGACAGATACACCACAGCGTGTGCCAAATGCACATCACATTCGGGCATACCGAGAAAATGGCACGCCTGATACGCCGCCACAGCCACCTGCAAGGCGCCGCTGTCTGCCATTCCAACGTCCTCGCTGGCAAAGCGCACAAGCCGTCTTGCAATATACAGCGGGTCTTCACCGCCGTAAAGCATACGCTTCATCCAGTAAACCGCCGCGTCGGGGTCACTGTTGCGCATGGACTTATGCAGTGCGGAAATAAGATTATAATGCTCCTCACCGTTCTTATCGTACATCAGGGAACGCCTGTTCATGCACTGCGCCAGAATTTCATCGTCTATGTCAACGCTGCCGTCGGAACTGACTTTTCCGTTGAACACCGCCATTTCAAGCGTATTGAGCGCAGTGCGCGCGTCGCCGTTGGCAAACCGCGCCACAGCCGCAAGCTGTTCATCAGCTATATTTATTTTCATGTCGCCGAAGCCCTTTGGGCTTTTTATTGCGCGCCGGAGCATTTGCTTAAGGTCGTCCTCCTCTAAAGCCTTTAGGATAAACACCTTGCACCGCGACAATAAAGCTGAATTAAGCTCAAAGGAAGGGTTTTCCGTTGTTGCGCCCACAAGGATAATACTGCCCTTTTCCACATAGGGCAGAAACGCGTCCTGCTGCGCCTTGTTGAAGCGGTGGATTTCGTCCGTGAACAGCATGGTGCGTATTCCCATTCTCCGCGCCTGTTCGGCGTTATTCATTATTTCCTTGATTTCCTTAACGCCGCTTGTTACGGCGCTCAATTCCACAAAATCCGCCTTTGTCTGCTTTGCGATTATTCGGGCAAGGGTGGTCTTTCCCACTCCCGGCGGACCCCAGAATATCATGGAGGAAATATTGTCATTCTCAATAAGCTGACGCAGGATTTTCCCCTTGCCTACCAAATGCTGCTGTCCCACGTATTCGTCAAGCGTTTCGGGGCGCAGACGGCTGGCAAGCGGCGCGTTTTTTTCGCGGTCGTCAAACATGCTTATTTGTTCCATGTCAGTCACCTCCACATGATATTATACAAGGCTGCCGAAAATTTGTCGACAGCCTTGCGCTAAATCTATTAATCCTCTTTAAACGGGAAAATATCCCCAAGAATTTCCTTTGCCTTTGACTTTACACTTTCGCCTCTGAGTTTGATTTGCTTTGTTTCGCCCAAATCCTCACTGTTGTCCTCTTCCTCAAAGACTTCCGCATCATGCTCGCGCTTAGGCTGATAATTCTTTCTTCTTATCTTCTTAACGTCATCAAGCTCCTCGT
>CAMCPC010000003.1 GCA_945876665.1 uncultured Oscillospiraceae bacterium | reverse complement strand
CTACGGCTCCGCGGGTCAGTTCATGGTGCAGGGCTGCGCTATTTGCCCTACGGCTTACAATGAACCGTCAAAAAAAAATGCGAAAAAATCAAAATTTTTTCGAAAAGGTATTGACAAACGCGCTTGAATGTGATATAATAGAGACAATGAAAGAGAGGTAAACACCATGACAAACACTAACACACTTACACGCGTCCGCCCTATCTCACACACTGAACGTGACAACATTCGTTTATCCGGTTGGGACTATGTTATTGACGTAGGTGAAGAAACGTATCCTATTTCAATTTCAACCATGCCCGCAGATTCGGGTGAAGTTATTCTATCTGCAACATTTACACCGACCGGTGACCTGATTCATGTTGTATATACCCCAGATTTTGACATTTATAGAATGCTCTTAAAATAAGTCGAAACGCCTGCGGGCGTATAATACGGGTGCGCTCCGTGTTACTGATGAGACAGCGCGAAAGGAAAAAAACAATGACAAACGCAAACAAAACGCCAAAAACTTATTCCGAAATTCATAACCTTTTAATTCAAGAAAAACCGCGTTCCGCGTGGGCGCGTGGCGTGAATAATATTGCAATGGATATTATCCGCGAAATTCTTGAAGACAACGACGGCAACGACGCGCCGCATTTTAATCGCGTAGACGATTTTTCAAAACATTTTTACAACGTTTCACTTCGTGAAGCCGTTGATGGTGGTTGCTTCTTAATTTATGACTCCGATATAGCAGAAAATTTCTGCACGCCGTCCGAGCTGAAACGCGTCAAAAACGGCGAACGCAATCCGAACAGCCGCGAAACATGGCTTGATGTAATGTACCGCGGCGCATATCAGGCAATCAGGCATATTATATCTTTACAGAAATGAGGTAAAATTATGAAGCGCAAATATGCAACATTATCAAAAGACGTCGAATTAAACGGATATGGAGTTATTTCCGCAGGGCAAAAATATGAAATAATTAGTCAAAATTCACGTTATACATATTTACAAATTAGGGAAGGATTAACCGCACAAATATGTAATAGCTGTTTAGTCGGTTATAAACCCAAAACAAGAGCGAAAAAGAAAACGCACAAAATTAATTTGTTAGATTTATTATAATAACCTGCTGAGCTAACGGCAACACGGGCGAAAGGAAATTAATATATGAAGCGATACATTGCACATATTGAACTAAACCATCCGAATTATGAAGATTTTTGTGAGCTGTCCGCACAAGAATTAGCAAACGCTCAAATAGAAGCAGTTGAAACAGCAGAAAAATACGCTCTTATTGCCAACGAATCAAATTGTTTTGACCGTCCGTTATTCAATGTTTTTCGCATAACTATTTACGAAAAAACACTTGAATTTACTGAAAAAGGCATTGCAACATATCAAAGCGTTTCGCAACGAATTTCTGAAAAACACGGCTTTTATGAACACTATACCGATATAGCGCATTATGCAAATTCGCGCTTTTACAAGGTAGAATATTAAGAATAACTTGCTGAGCTAACGGCAACACGGGCGAAAGGAAAAATTAACCTATGAAACGTTACATAGCACATATTGAACTAAATCACCCGAATTATGCAGATTTTTATGAGCTGTCCGCACAAGAATTAGCAAATGCTCAAACAGAAGCAGTCGAAATAGCAGAAAAGTACGCACAAATTGTCAATGATTCAAATTGTTTTAACCGTCCGTTATTCAATGTTTTTCGAATAACTATTTACGAAAAAACCCTTGAATTTACCGAAAAAGACATTGCAACATACCAAAGTATTTCACAACGGATATCTGAAAAATTTGGATTTAATGAACATTACACGGATATTGTTCATTTTGCAAATTCACATTTTTACAAGGTGGCGTATTAAATGAAAATAACACAAATTAAAACAATCGTAAATCGCAATGCAGAAGAATTTGATTCTGCCGTTAATGCCTTTTTGGAATTAGTAGAAGATGATTTATTATCTATTATTTTTGAACGTAATGATAGGCAGTATATAGTGCATATTATTTATCATGACTATACTAAATAATATCTTGCTGAGCTAACGGCAACACGGGCATATAACATGAAGATTAAAATAAACGGGTTAAATTATATTGTATCATTCAAATATTTCAGATTTGATACACATAACATTTATTCATATCGCCCATCTCGAATTATTAAAATGCTACGATTAATAAGGAACAATTATATCAATCCATGACAAATTCACAAGGAGACACTATGCCACAACGAACCTATATTATCAAAATAGCACCTTACGGCTCGCCGCACAAAATCACAGTCCACACAATTAAAGCCTATACCGCTAAAGAAGCCCTTACCAAAATTCACACCATCCTGCCGCCAAACGCGACAACACCATACGAATTAATCTCGATTAAATGGGATAGATTGACAGATTATGTAGAAAATTCTTTCAAAAATAAGGGGAAATTTTCTCACAAAACTATTGACAAAGGCACAAAAATGTGATATACTATTATCACCAAATAAAAGCCCACAATAGTGGCAACATGATTGGTACAACTTTTGATGTGTTTGGGCGAAAAAGCCCCGACACGCGGGAATAGCTTACAGAAAAGCAATAACAGCCTCCATTATAACGTGCGCTCGAACCGCACTTCCCGCACCAGCCGTAAGGCAAATATAAACACATTAAGGAGTCCTAACAATGGAAAAAAGAATCACACGCACACTAACCGCAACACACTGTATCGCTCTTATGCTGAACCTTGAAACCGAAGCACCCTTCACGCGCGACATAACAATTGAGGGCGATTACAAATCAACCGACCTGCTGAACAAGGCGCTTGCCCGACAGCTCAACACCGAGACTGAGCGTTTTATCCGCGTCAAGCTCAGCGAAAAAGTCAACAAAACATATGCAATGCCCGTTTCCAAATTTATTGCAAACGCAGATGTAATTGATAACTAAAAGGAGAACGAAAACATGACTGGTTACAATGTAACAATTAAAGAGACATCACGCGAACTTACTGCCCGTGAAAGAATTGCAATTAAGGACACAACAGACGTTGAACGCCTTGACGCCTGCACCAAAGACGGCAACACTGTAATTATTACACCTGTTGCATGGGCGGTGCTCGAAGTACACAACGAAAAAGCGAAAGACGATAAAGATTATTACAATTATGTAATAGTAGACAAAGATAACACCCGTTACCTCACAGGTTCAGAATCATTTTTTACATCTTTCCGTGAGATATGGGACGAAATGAGCGAAACTGGGGAAGTATTTGAAATCAAGGCATATCAGCGCCCATCAAAAAATTATCGTGATAAATCGTTTATCACCTGTTCAATTGTCTAATTAACGAAAGGGAGAAGAGAAAAACTCTTCTCCCGTTACCATAAACGCAGGAGGTAATTATGGCAAGCCAGAAGAAAACACCTGAACAGCTAAAGCAAATACGACATGAAGCGGCGCTTAAAGCGGCGGCAACCCGTAAAGCGCGCGAATCACAATTGACGCCCGAAGCGCGTGAAGCACTGAAAGCCGAACGGTCACGACGGGCAAAGGAAGCATGGAAGCTAAGTAATAAAGCTAAGAAGTTTTTGAAAAAATTAAAAGCAGACGTGAAAAAACGACTAAAGCAGGGCGGTTTATCGTCTCCGTTTTATCGTGCTGTTGCGCAGATTATTTCTAACGCGCCTGATACAGCGGCAATAAGAAAACAAGTATATCAAATGCGAACACGCATTGATTACGCGCTAAAGCGAGGACAATATCCCACATCAAGCGAAGATGTGAAAGAAGCACTCAAAGACTTAGAAGCAATTTTTTCAGGAAAAGCAAAAGATATTAAGTTTGAACGTGGTTTCAAGGTTTACACGCGAATACTTGAAATGTATGCGTCCTTGCCGACCGAATACACATGGAACGGCGAAATATTAAAAGCGCAATACGAATGGCATATTGAATATGCGAATGCGTTAATGCAATCACTTGAAGATGTTATTGAAGATGATGGCTTTATGTCTGTTATGCGTCGTATTGATGAAGAAGCAGAAAATGTAGATATTTTAGCTCAAACTATTATGTATGACAGCAATGAATCAAATGTTAGAAGCGCATTAACACAATTTGTTACATTAATCAAAGGCAAAACCACACTAACAGCCGAAGAAGCACAAACATTAAACGATATAATCGAAAATGAATTTGAAGATTGGGGAGACGTAGATTAATGTGCGCACACGGTCATTCAAATATTTTGCCTGTGATTTTGAAACAACAGTTTACGAAGGGCAAGAATCCACTGAAGTTTGGGCGGCAGCAAGTGTAGAATTATTTACCGAAGATGTGAATATTTTTCACTCGATAGGCGAACAGTTTGATTATTTTGTATCGCTCAACGAAAACATTATCGCTTATTATCATAATCTCAAATTCGATGGTTCTTTCTGGTTGTCTTACCTACTTTGTGACCTTAACTACAAGCAAGCATATAAACAACGTTCCGAAGCAGAATTAGATATTGAATGGTTGCCTGATTGGAAAATGCCGAACAAATCATTCAAATATCTTATCTCCGATATGGGACAATGGTACAGTATAACCATCAAAATTAATGACAACATTATACGCATTTATGATTCACTTAAACTTTTACCCTTTAGTGTTAAACGCATTGGAGAATCATTCAAAACAAAACACCAAAAGTTAGACATGGAATATAAGGGTTTAAGATATGCAGGTTGTCAGATAACGGACGAAGAACAGAAGTATATAGCAAACGATGTATTAGTAATAAAAGAAGCACTCGAAATAATGTTCACCGAAGGGCACAACAAACTAACAATTGGTTCATGTTGTCTTGCCGAATATAAGCGCATCGTAGGTGCCAAGGTTTATGAATCAAATTTTCCACAACTAACGGATATTAACATAGATCCTGCTGTTTATGGTGCTGACAATGCAGACGAATATATCCGCAAGGCATATAAAGGTGGATGGTGTTATCTTGTAAAAGGCAAAGAAAATCAAGTCAAAGTCAACGGAACAACAGCAGACGTAAATTCCCTATACCCGTCTATGATGTCAAGTGAATCGGGAAACCGTTATCCCGTGGGTGAACCCGTATTTTGGACAGGCAATTTTATACCCGAAGACGCAACAAAAGTAATAGCATATTATTTCATACGTATTCGCACACGCTTTTACATTAAAGACGGAAAACTGCCCTTTATACAAATCAAAAACAGCTTTATGTATAGTAGCAATGAATGTCTTGAAAGCTCAGACGTGTATGACACATCAACACAAACCTATCACAAAGAAATATATGATTATGACGGCAAAAAGATAGATACTCGCGTCACGTTAACATTAACGATGACAGACTGGGAACTATTACAAGAGCATTATAATTTAGTTGACTGCGAAATACTTGATGGTTGTTACTTCAAAGCAAAAACAGGTATATTTGATGAATACATGGAAAAATATAAACAAATCAAAATGACAAGCAAAGGCGCAAAACGAGAATTAGCAAAACTATTCTTAAATAATTTATATGGCAAAATGGCTTCATCTAAAAATTCATCATTCAAATTAGCTTACGTAAAGCCCGACGGTGTAATTGGCTTTTACGTTATACCCGACGCATCAAAGCAAGCAGGTTATATAGCCGTAGGTGCGGCAATTACATCATATGCACGTAACTTCACTATACGTGCTGCCCAAGCTAATTATCATGGTAAAAAGTCCCGAGGTTTTATTTATGCGGACACCGATAGTATACACTGCGACTTATCCCCTGACGAATTACGGGGAATAAAAACAGATGATGTAAAGTTTTGTTGTTGGAAGCTTGAATCATGCTGGGATTTTGCTACATTTACAAGGCAAAAGACTTACATTGAACATGTCACACAAGAAAATCTTAAACCCTGTGAGCCTTATTATAACGTTAAATGCGCAGGAATGCCTGAACGTTCTAAAAAATTATTTATACAATCAATGACGCAACAAATTACAGATGATTTAACAGAAGAAGAAAAAGAATTCGTAAAGCAAAAACGCACAATAATTGATTTTCAAAAGGGATTAAAAGTGCCCGGAAAATTATTACCCAAACGCATTTTAGGCGGCATTATACTTAAAGATACAACATATGAAATGAGGTAATTTATGAAACAATATGATGTTATTAAATTTCTCCGCAAACAAGCACACAATGTTTATGTGTCGGGAGTTATTGATGTATTAACACCTGATGAGCAGGATTTTTATGACAAGCTGTGCGGTATGTATCAATTTCTCACCCAAGAAGAACGATATATAATTGATTATCTATACGTTCAAAAGGTTGGGAATTATGAAGACTGTGCTAAAGCATTAAACAAATCTGTTTATCAGTTATACAAAATAAGGAAAGACGCGCTGACAAAACTGTACAACTTAATAAATAATGAAACATAAAATAAGTGCTGAACTTAGGTTCAGCACTTTAATATATCTTTAACGCATAGACAACAAAAGCGGCTCACTAACCGTCAGAAGATACAGCAGTTTATTCCACCTGTGTGACCTGTATCACTCAGTTATTGATATATGCGTAGATACCTTAATATGATAAAGCTTTTAATATAGCTTCTTTGCACGCGAGGTTCTTGAACCTAAAGCAACCCTTTTGGAAAAAGTATCTCATTTGCGACAGAAACATATCATTTTTTCTAAGCATCACATAATTAATGTCATGGTCGTCCTTAGTTACGGTTATTTTCAACGGGTATGTGCCGTCTGCTTTATTATCACAATAAATAATACCCGCGTCAAGGTATTCACGAATTCCAAATTCAGCACCATTATATTTAATGGTTGCAATATAAGAAGAATATCCGCTTGGCTTGTCAATGAAGGCATAATTATCGAACAAATAAACAGCTTCATTTGTGAACTTAGAATAAGCATCATTACCAAATGCCTTATTGAAACCGCTTGTCGCTTGGGCGCGTCCTGCGGCTTCTACATACCCCTGTTCAAGAACAAAACCCTCACCGCGCAAAAATTTTGTGTTTGTATTCAACCTTTCCGCAATATTCATGGCGGCATAATAGGGATTGAGAATTGTAATAGGGTTTGCGCACATATATACAGGGACGTATCTAACCATTTCACCCTGTCCTCTTGCAACAATTTTATGCAACGCACGAAATTTATTTACTTCATTCTGACAATAATGTGATGTTTCAGATTGAAATTCATCCATGAACATACGCTTGGTATCTGAAAACAGATGAGAATATTTTTTCAGCTGGTCAATTGAATTCATAGCAACCGAATAACCGCAAGGCATACCATCTAAATATAATTCATGATAAATGCCTTTTGCTCTTGATTTACTATCCATCACATGGTCAGGGAAAAATAAGGTATGAATGTCTTTATAAAATTTTTCTGCACAACTGTCTAATTCATATGTAAATCTGTTTATTAACATAAATTTATCTCCTTTTTGGAGAAATTTGTTAACTAACAGGCGAGAAAAATACGTTGTTTTTCCAGCAGTATTGTTAGCTGTACACATATAAATTTCGGGCTTATCCCCATTAATATCTGACAACGATAAAAGTTTTGTACCGTCATAATATTCAGGCATAATATCACCTCAATTGTTATTATAACATAGACATATTAAAAAGTCAAGTATGTTCATAAATTATTTACAAATTTTGTTAAAATATTTCTTGACATAATATCGGGTCTGTGATATAATATAATAAAGAGGTGGAATATGGGTATAACAGAGATTTGTGCAATAATATCTACCGGCATAGGGCTTATCGGGGTGATGTGTAAAGTGATACATACTTTAACAAAACTTGATGATACTGTTAATCAGTTGCAAGAGACGATTGACGAACAAAAAAGTTTCAACAAAAATATTGTAAAAACAATACATGAGCATGAAACAAGAATTAATGCATTGGAGCTTCACAATGGAAAAGATTAAGAAAAGTACTGTTGTGCGCATAATTATATTAATTGTTGCGTTATTGAATCAAAGTGTAGCTGTTATAGGCGCGTCAACCTTTGCAAATAATGATTGGTATCAAATTTTTTCGGTTATTGTTACCATTATAACAGCGATAATTAACACGTGGTATAACAATGACATTACACGTTTGGCAAGAATAGCAGGTGTTTTCTTTGAAGCACTGAAAGATGGCAAAATTAGTGAAGATGAAGCACAGAAAATATTAGAGGATATACAAAATGAGTAAACTGACAAAAGAAGAATTTATGAATGCATTAAAGACAAGAATTGGAGACAGCACGACTGACGAAGACTTGAATTTCTTAAAGGATATGAATGACACATATGACGAGCTTGAAAAAGCGAGTCAAGACACAACTGATTGGAAGACGAAGTATGAAGAAAATGACGCAAACTGGAGACAGCGTTATAAAGACACATTCTTCAACAAGCCTGATGAAAATTATGACGATGGTAAAATTGATTATGACAAGGCTGAAAAACCTCTGACATATGAATCATTATTTAAGGAAGGTGTAAAAAATTAATGGCAAGAAGAATAGCAGAATCTACTCTTAATGCAAGTACAATTGATATTCTTAATGTAATACGCGCAAACGCAACATATGAATATCAGTCACTTGTACCCGAAGTCACGCAAGAAATAGATATACCTAAAGTAGGCGATGTTCTGTACGGACATCCTGCTATGGCAAATCAGTTTCTTAATGCTCTTGTAAATCGTATCGCCTTTGTACGAATTAAGAGTGCAGTATTTAACAACCCGTTTACTCGCCTGAAAAAGGGTTATCTTGAAATGGGCGAAACTGTTGAAGAAGTCTATGTGCAGATATCCCGTGCAAGACTCTTTAGTGCAGAAAAGGCAGAAGCACGCGAATTCAAACGTTCTATTCCTGATGTTAGAACAGCATTCCACTGCATCAATTGGCGCGTACAGTACCCCATCACAATTCAGAATGAAGACCTCAGACAGGCATTCACAAGTTTTAGCGGTGTAGAAGACCTGATAGCAAGAATTATCGAAAGTGTTTATACGGCAGCAGAATATGATGAATATCTTCTGTTTAAGTATCTCATAATCAAGGCTGTTGCGCATGGCAAAATGTACCCGCAGGCTTTTGACGCTACTGACCTTAAGAATGCGGCTGTTGCATTCCGTGGAATGTCTAATAAACTTCCCTTTATGTCTAACAAATATAATGCGTCAGGTGTCGACACAACCACACCTAAAGCAAATCAGTATATTTTCATGGACGCTGATTTTAACGCACAGTATGATGTTAATGTACTTGCAAGCGCATTTAACATGGATAAGGCTGACTTTATGGGCAGACTTACTCTTGTTGACGATTGGACTACATTTGATAATGAACGTTTTGCTGAAATCCGCAAAGAAAGCGACGGAATTGAAGAAATTACTGCAGCTGAACTTGCGCTCATGAAAGATGTCAAAGCAATTATTGTAGATGACGAATGGTTCCAAGTATACGATAACCTAACCACCATGACTGAGACTTATGTCGCAAGTGGGCTTTATTGGAACTACTTCTATACTACATGGAAAATTGTTTCTTCTTCTCCGTTTGCTAATGCAATTGTCTTTGTGGATGGTGGTGCAACACTTACCGCTCCTGCAAGCCTGACCGTAGAAGTGGTAGACAAATCCATTGACGAAAACGCAACTGTTCTTACCCTTGTTCCGCAGGCTAACGGCGCGTCTCTCGCATGGTCGGAATATACATTTGTTCAGACCGAAGACGCTGTTAGAAACGGTATCGGCGTACAGAAATATGGTGCAATCCTTATTCCTGCTAACGCAACCGCAACCAAAATGACTATCAAACTTGGCGATAATACTTATACTTCCGCGACAGCTATTGCAGGCACAGAAGCGGTTGGTGCAACAATTACATTCGCTAAGGACTAATTTCGGGCATGGGTAGGGTAGATATATCTGCCCTACCCTAAAGGTGTATTATGTATATAGCTCCTAACAGTACAGTATATTTATTAACTAATGTTCCGTGTGATAAATCATATGTTCATACGTTGTACTTTGAAAATAAAAATGAACAGTATTCATATTTTTATGGCAAGCGAGTAAAAACGTTTACGAATGTTTCTTATCAGCGTCACAGTAAAAATAGCATACGTCTTGAATGTCTTGCAGATGATATTTATAATGTAAATTATTTAATGTTTCAAAACACGGCATACGGGAATAAGTGGTTTTATGCTTTTATTAACAATGTCGAATATATAAATAATGTTACAACAGAAATAACATACACAATCGACGTTATGCAAACATGGTATTTCGACTACACACTGGGTACTTGTTTTGTTGAACGTGAACACACTTTAACCGACGTTGTAGGCGAAAATACTGTCCCTGAACCTGTTGACGGCGGAGAACCCTACATACAAGCATACACTGAATATATGTACCCTCGCACAACAAGTCAACCGCTCTTTTCACTTGTTGTATACTATATTCCCACGCAGGGAAAATATATTGAATCAATAGGTACTGACTACACATTTAATGTTGGCACAAATGAGAACCTACGTGGAACTATCTATAACGGCATTTACACAGGCGCAATTTCGTATGCATACCCTATGTTCTTAGGTGCTGACGGTGTAACAACCTTAAAATGGATAAATGCCCTATTCAAAACCTTAGATGAAATCGGCGCAACAATTATCAGTGTTCAACAGGTACCCTTTCAGGCGTGGCTAAATGAACAAACAGGTGCATCGCCTAACATAAAATCCATAAACCAGCCGTTATCGTTCAGTGTTGGTTCGGGTACAAGCGAATATCCGCGAACAGACATATATACTCCTAAAAACAAAAAGTGTTATACATATCCTTATAGTTACATGGTTGTCACAAACAATAAGGGCGATGAACGCACACTGCTGTGGGAACAAAGTGCGAGTAAAACCCAAGACGGAAGACAACAGATTAGAATACAAATCTCATCGACGGTCGCTCCGACATGCGAAATTGGCGCACGTCCTATGAATTACATGGGCAAAGAAGTAAATTATGATGAAGGTGTATTACTTAATGACTTTCCTATGCCGTCATGGTCGGAAAATACATTTGACCGTTGGTGGGCTGTAAACAAGTATCAGTTTATGTACAACACAGTCACGGACGCAATCACCACATTAGCTAACTTAGCTGGCGGTGTGTCAGTCAGCAAGATGGGTGGTATGAGTGTTGCGAACCCGTTTGCAGGACAAGCTGTTGCACCCCGTTCGATGACGGATGCTATGAATGCAGATATTTACAGTCGTTCACAGGGCGTTGAAATTTCGGCGACGCCGACATCCATTTTGCCCGTTGTCGATAACATTGTGGAATATGCTACGCGCAAACGTACACCTAATAAGGGCAGAGGAAATATTTCATCGTCGGGATTACCTGTCGTAGAGGATAGGATTGGGTTTAGCATGTATTCTATGGGTAGTAAACCTGAATATATTAAAATGGTCGACGAATATTTTAGTATGTTTGGTTATAAAATATGCCGACTTAAAGTGCCGAATATTAAGGCTGCTGCTAAATCAGAACTGAGACCACAATGGAATTACATCAAAACAACTACATGTATTATTGACAACCTTAACGCGCCTGCTGATGTTGATGAACAACTACAAAATATTTATAATAGTGGTATCACATTTTGGATGAATCCGAATAATGTAGGCAAATATAACTTGGACAATAGTCCGCAGGTGACATAATGGCAAGGAAAAATAAAGAATTTTGGGAAAGCTCATCGTTAAACAATTATACTTTTAGACAATATTATAATCGCCTTACTGAACTTGCGATATCCCGTTTTGAGTGGTCGGGTTTGCCTGACAGTGTGGACGCAAGATTTCTTGAATTAACATTATTCGCACAGGGACAATGTGTATTCTTTTATGACGATGTTCTCGGATATCTCGCATTAATGTGTACAATAGGCGGCGAACTCAATGTTTATCGAATACCGACAAAGCGCCGCGCATATGCAAATAACGGTTATAATAAAGAGCTAAGTATTAACGATTCTGTAATAATTTACAACAACACGTTAAGAACAGGTTTGATACCTGATATTACAATGTATGCAACAAGGCTATACAACCTCGAACGCGCCATAGACGTAAATGCTAACGCGCAGAAAACCCCTATTATGATTCTGTGCGATAATGCTCAGTATCTCACCATGAAAAATATGTACATGAAATATGACGGAAATCAACCCTTCATATTTGCTGACAAACAATTCAACCCGCGAGACAGCATAACAACATTAAATACAGGCGCACCATATGTGGCGGATAGGCTGTATACATTAAAGACGCAAGTGTGGAATGAAGCGCTTACTTACTTGGGAATATCAAACCTGAACATTCAGAAAAAAGAACGTCTTATCACTGACGAAGTACAACGAAATACGGGTGGAATTGTCGCAAGCCGTTTCAGTGCATTATCCGCAAGACAACAGGCTTGTAATGAAATAAACCGTATGTTCGGACTCAATGTATGGTGTGAATTCAAAAAGGATTTTGTACAACTTTCTAACGAAGATATAGACCCCGATAAAGAGGTGACAGCTATTAATGAGTAAATTCACGACAGAAGTCCGTTTTATTTGTGAAAGCGCGGCAGGGCTAAAACATAGCGTCGGGTATGATAAAATTGACGAAGTATTAACTGAAGAAACCATCAACAAAGTCATGCCCGATTATCCTCTCTTTGATGAAAACTATCGGTATCAACTGAATAAGAAGATATTGAAGTATTATTACACAAGAGAAATTTGTACAGAAAGTGTAGGGCTTTGGCGACTTTGGCTTGATAATAAACTTAACGGCATAATGCCTTATTATAATCAGCTATATGAAAGCGAATTGCTAAAATTCGACCCTCTTAGCGATTATAAGGTAGTAACGAAACAGAGCCTCAATAGAGCTGGAACTGACAACGAAGAAGGAACAACGAAACAGAACGGCACTGAAACACGCGCGTATACGAACGAATACGAAAGCAATCGCAAGTCTAATAATAGCGACATATACAGTGAAACAAACAATAACACTTATAAGGGCGAACGTGTAGGCGACATAAAATCTAACGACAGTGTATCTGACATTAATACATCTGAGGTAAAGCGCACAAACAATACCACTAAGCAGGACGCATATTCCGATACGCCGCAGGGCGGGTTAAGTGGCGTAACACTGAGGAATTATTTGACGAATTACCGAGAAGTTACAGATAAGGGCAATGATACCGAAGAAGTCAATAACACAAACAATCAAAATTCTACTTCAAGCCAAAATCAGAAAGACACAGAAAACAATTCTTCTAACGCTGAACGCACTGGTTCAAGAAACAACAGTGCTGGTGAATATCTCAACGATAAGGCGAATGCAAATGATTCACGGGTAAACGCGCAAACAAGTGTTGTGAATAGGAATAAAACTATAAACAGTGTTGAATCATATGTTAGAGAAGTTAGTGGTAAAATGGGTAGTGGGAGCTATGCAAAATTACTGTTGGATTTTCGTAAAACTATGATAAACATTGACATGATGATAATCGAAGAACTAAGCGATTTGTTCTTTGGTTTATGGGAGTAATTATGAATTATATTTATAATCTGAGTGGAAAATTTACTGCGGATGGTAAAGCACCGTATGATGTTAAGTGGACGGTAATTTTTAGAAATCTTAACATGGGTTCAGCTAATGCACAGTATATTCGCGTTAGACAAACTTGTAACATGATACCAAGGAGAGCGGGAGAATATAGTGTTGCACAGGAGAATTTTAAACAGAACAATGTTGTGGTAACACCTGATAATGATGTTGTGGATAATACACACAGTGCAACATTTGTTGTAGAATATGCTGATAACCCTAATCCCGCTGTTAGACCAAACAAAATGTCTATAACAATAAGTGGGTTTATTTGGACGGAAGAAGCAATTAAAGCGGCTTTTAACGCACAGGCAAAATTGCTTGACAGTCTTGGACTTGTGAGCTTTACGACTGTCAACGTTATTAGCGCTACATTAATATATTAAGGAGATAATTATGGCTAACGAACAAATTGAAAAAATCCGCTTTTGGTGCCAAACGGTTTTGCCGACAGTTTACGATGATTCACTAAGTTACTATGAATGTTTGGCTAAATTTGCGGAAAAGCTGAATGAAATTGTTGCGTTTGTAAATAACTTGACGTATGATATTCCTGACGGAAGTATAACGACAGTTAAATTGGCGAACGGTGCTGTTACGAATGAAAAGCTGGGCGCGGCAAGTGTAACAAATGACAAGTTGGGCGTGAAGAGCGTTACAGGAGTAAATATTGCTGACAAGGCTGTAACGACTGCTAAGTTGGGTGATTCTGCGGTTACTGGTGATAAGATAGCGCCTTCGGCGGTGACGGGTGATGTAATCGCTGACAGCGCTATTACAACAACTAAAATTGCAAATTTAGGTGTAACACTCGAAAAAATAGCAGGAATCGATACCACAGTTACGCAGAACAGCGGCAATCTCATTACGAGCGGAGCGGTGTATAACTATATACAGTCGCTTGATGCAAACGGGGTGAAATACTGATGGCAAACAAATTATATAACGATACAAGCATAAAAGCCATTGCCGATGCTATAAGGGTAAAAAACGGGAAAACCAATACATACACTGTGGCTGAAATGGCTGGAGCAATCAGCAGTTTATCTGGCAAAGAAACCGTCACATGGCATCAATGCCCTGAAGCACCGAGAAATTTTATCAATGATGTAACATATGACCCAAGTGATTACAGCACATCTCAGATAGAAAACTATGCACCTACACCTGCATTGGTAAGCAATACTAAGCCTATTGGTAAAACTGTTGATGGAATCACATATTACAACGAAGAGCCGAATATCGAAACACCGTTTGCGAACGCGGCTATGGCGGGAACGCTTAAACCACTCGACAGATTAAGATGGATAAATACAACCAGCATCGCCTTTGTCGATGGTGTTAACAGTTTCACAAGTAAGGCAGACTTGCTTAGCTATGTTTCACAGCATTCCGATGAAATAGAATATAACACGATTTTCTGTGTATATCCTGATGAAAGCAGACCGGAGATGTCCGATTATGCGAAATACTACATATGGGAAAATGAGCTTAAATTTTTCAGTTATTTCGCACCGGATGGAAATACACGTGACTTGGGTGGATGGCAATGCGACGGAGGGGTTATACAATATGGGAAGCTCGTACGTGGCGGTGAAACAAATCCAAACGATAAAGACTTGATGGTAAATGAAATCGGCATTAAAACCGAAGTGAGAGTTTTTGAAAAAGCATTGCAGGGGCTTGGCCATTCCGTGTGGGGAATTGATATGATTGTCAATCCGACAAATACGATAATTGCTTATAATCTCACAGACAAAGTAATGTGGAAAGCAATACTTAATGGCGTGCTAACATCTGTTGTGAGAGACAAGCCTGTATATTTCCATTGTGGAGCAGGTGCAGATAGAACAGGCACTGTAGCAATTATGTTAGAAGCAATATTGGGAATGTCTGAAAGTGATATATCGAAAGATTTTGAACTTACAAGTTTTTCGGGAGCGATGAGACCGAGAACTGATATAGCATCATTTATATCGAACATAAAACAAGTGCCGCTTATCGGAGGGTTGTCTGACACATTCAGAAATCACGCTATTTCGTGGGCTCTCTCCTGCGGAGTTGAAATTGATTTGATTAACGCTTTCAGGCAGACGTGCGTTAACGGCAATCCTGATATTATTACGGTAAGCATACCTACCTATTCAATAACTAACAACTTAACGTATGTGACTACGGATAATGATGATACTTCGGTCGATGAAAACCAATCTTACGAAGCTCAAATAGAACCGCAGAACGGATATATCATAAATAGTGTAGCAATCACTATGGGTGGTGTTGACGCAACACATTATTTCGATGGCGAAATTGGAAACTTAAATCGCCTCATCACGCTAAATCTACAACATTGCTCAATCAATAATACGAAACAGACCGTTGTTGACGGGCAAGGGTATGGTGCAGAAGTAACCGTAAGTGCTGGATATACTCTTGACGGCGCGACAGTTTCTATCACAATGGGTGGCACAGACATTACAAACCAAGTTTATATTGCATACGAGGAGGAAGAATAATCATGGCAAACTATAACAAAGGTAAAATCGCAATTCCAAATGTAACAGGGAATATAGTTATTACTATTACAGCAGTGCAGCAAGCACAGGAAAATGTGTTTCCGTCAAAATTTTTTGAAACGGACGGAGTAACACTGTATAACGGGTTAGGGTATAAGTCAGGGCTGCGTTTCAATTCAACTGGTGAAGAAACTTCTGCAGCTTCTGGTGATTCGATTACAGGTTATCTTGACATAACAGGACATAATAAAGTAACTGTCAGCGGTGCTGTTTTATCTGCAACGACTGGCGGTTATAAACATGTCTTTTATGACGCGAGCCACAATTTAATTAGCGGTGGCGGTTTTGGTATCGTTCCTAATGGAGTTTTTGCAAAAGACGGCTCTGGAGATTTTGAAATCCCTGCAAATACAAAATATATTAGGTTTTGCGTGAACACTTCCTGTTGCACGGGCACTCCACCTGCACTGACGGTTGTACTTGGATGAGTCAATGAGGATTTACCCGCATAACATGGCATTGACCGACAGATGCAGACAAGGCAGAGATTGCCGCGCTTGTACTTACGCAGAAGGAAGTTTTGAAGGTGGCGACGTATGAAAGGAATTGATGTTAGTAAATACAACGAAACTGTCATGTGGGACGACGTAAAAAATGCTGGATTTGAATTCTGCATGATTCGTGGTGGATATGGAAAAGAAGAAGCTCAAATAGACCCACAATTTGAACGAAATTACAGGGGGTGTGAACGTGTTGGGATTAAACGCGGCATGTATTGGTTCAGTTATGCCACAAACATAAGTGAAGCTATAGAAGAAGCAAAGCTATGTTTGAAGGTTATAGATGGAAGAAAACTGGAAATGCCTGTTGCGTTTGACTTTGAGTATGATTCTATTAGATATGCAACGACTAAGGGAATAACAATCACAGACAAATTGGCACAAGATATCGCGAAAGCGTTCCTTGATTATGTCAAAAATAATAGTCATTATCATGTTGCAATTTATACAAACCCTGATATGATTGAAAGATATTACAAGGGTTTGGAAAAAGAATATGATTTATGGCTTGCATACTGGACAAAAATCAACCCAAAGGAACATTACGCATACCAAATATGGCAGCGCGGCACTGTTAGAATCAACGGTAAAACTTTTGATGAAAATGTGTGCGTTAAAGATTATGATGCTTATCCTGATATAAAAGGTAAATGGTATCAAAAAGCAGCTAAGTGGTGCATTGACAACGGCGTTATGGTCGGGTATGGCGATGAACTGTTCCATGGTGATGACATTTGCACAAGAGGAATGTTGGCACAGGCGCTTTACAACTTGAATAACAAATGAGGAATTTTTCCCGAACAAGTATATGACCTTTTTTGAAAAATTGCATTTATTTTTTGTGCGATTTTCGTTGAGATTTTGATTATATTTTGTTTCGGGAAAAACCCTTTTACTTACCC
>CAMCPC010000002.1 GCA_945876665.1 uncultured Oscillospiraceae bacterium | reverse complement strand
AGCAATGATTCTGACAAAGCTAAAGCAGGACGCAGAGGCATATCTTGGTGAAACTGTTTCACAGGCTGTTATCACAGTTCCCGCGTACTTCAACGACTCACAGCGTCAGGCTACAAAGGACGCAGGTAAGATTGCCGGTCTTGAGGTAATGAGAATAGTAAATGAGCCTACAGCCGCAGCACTTGCATACGGCGTCGGCGAAAAGGATCAGAAGGTAATGGTATACGACCTTGGCGGCGGTACTTTCGATGTGTCTATCCTTGATATTTCAGAGGGTGTATTCGAGGTGCTTTCAACAAACGGTGATACGCGTCTTGGCGGTGACGATTTTGACCAGAGAATTATTGACTTCCTTGTATCAGAGTTCAAGAACAGTGACGGCGTAGACCTTTCAGGTGATAAGATGGCTATGCAGAGACTTAAAGAAGCTGCTGAAAAGTCAAAGATTGAGCTTTCAACAACTACAACTTCAAACATCAATCTTCCGTTTATCACAGCTGACGCATCAGGTCCTAAGCATATGGACATCACACTTACAAAGGCTAAGTTTGACGAGCTTACAGCAGACCTTGTAGACAGAACTCTTACATCAATCAGAAACGCTATGAGCGACGCAGGCGTAAGCGCATCACAGATTGATGAGGTGCTTCTTGTAGGCGGTTCATCAAGAATACCTGCCGTACAGGAAGCAGTTAAGAAGGAAATGGGCAAGGAGCCTCACAAGGGTATTAATCCGGATGAATGCGTTGCGGTAGGCGCTGCAAGACAGGCAGGCGTGCTTGGCGGCGAGGAAACAGGTGTGCTTCTTCTTGACGTAACACCGCTTTCACTTGGTATTGAAACAATGGGCGGCGTGTTCACAAAGCTAATCGAAAGAAATACAACAATTCCTACAAACAAGTCACAGATATTCTCAACAGCTGCAGACGGTCAGACATCTGTTGAAGTACACGTTTTGCAGGGCGAAAGAGAAATGGCTCAGTATAATAAGACACTTGGACGCTTTAACCTTACAGGTATTGCTCCTGCTCCGCGCGGTGTGCCTCAGATTGAGGTTTCGTTCGACATTGACGCAAACGGTATCGTAAACGTAAGCGCAAAGGACCTTGGCACAGGCAACGAGCAGAAGATTACAATCACAGCTTCATCAAATCTTAGTGATGAAGATATTGACAGAGCTGTTAAGGAAGCAGAGAAGTACGCAGAGGAAGACAAGAAGCGTAAGGAAGAAGTGGAAATCAGAAATAACGCTGAATCACTTGTATATCAGTGTGAAAAGGCTGTAAAGGACGCAGGCGACAAGATTGACGACAATACAAAGTCAATGGTTGAAACAGAGGTAAACAAGGTTAAGGAAGCTCTAAAGGGTACAGACAGCGCGGCTATAAAGGCGGCTACAGACGAATTGCAGGAGAAGTTCTATTCAGTAGCACAGCAGATGTATCAGCAGGCTAATCCGCAGGGCGCACCGGGTGCAGACCCGAACGCACAGCAGACAAACGGCGGCGACAATGTTTATGAAGCAGACTATAAGGAAGTAGACAACGACAACAACTAATATATACAAAAACATCAGAGAGGACGGACAAAATGTCCGTCCTTTTGAGAGTATACAGCCTTTTGAGGGTTTACAAATCGAAGAAAGTATAGTATAATATTTGGGGCAGGTGAATAAATTGGCTGAAAAGAGAGATTATTATGAAGTCCTTGGCGTACAGAAGGGCGCTTCGGACGATGAAATAAAAAAAGCATTCAGAAAACAAAGTAAAAAATACCACCCTGACCTTAACCCCGGCAATAAGGAAGCCGAGGAAAAGTTCAAGGAGGTAAACGAAGCATATCAGGTGCTTTCTGACAGCGACAAGAGAGCAAAGTATGACCAATTCGGTCATGCCGGTGTTGACCCGAACTTCGGAGCAGGCGGCGGTGGCTACGGTGGCGCAGGTTTTGACTTTGGCGATATATTCGGCGATATATTCGGCGGCGGTTTTGGCGGCTTCGGCGGCGGAGGTAACCGCAGAAACGGACCGAGACGCGGAAACGATATACGTCAGGTGATTGACATAACCTTTGAGGAAGCTGCATTCGGATGCAGCAAGAAGCTTAATATACAGGCTCAGGAAAAGTGCGAAAGCTGCGGCGGCAGCGGCGCAAAAAAGGGAACAACGGTTACAACCTGTTCGCACTGTCACGGAACAGGACGTATACAGACGCAGCAGAGAACAATCATTGGTTATATGACAACCGAAACGACATGTCCGCAGTGTCATGGTGAGGGTAAGATTATAAAAGAGCCGTGCCGTGACTGCCGCGGAACAGGTACAGTAAGAAAGAATAAGACTGTTGAGGTTCAGATACCGGCAGGCATCGACAACGGTCAGACAATACAGCTTTCAGGTAAAGGCGAGGCTGGCTCAAAGGGCGGCCCAAACGGAGATTTGCTTCTTACCGTTCGCGTTCGTCCGCATGAAATTTTCCGACGCGAGGGTAATGACGTATTTATAGATATGCCTATTACGTTTGTACAGGCGGCGCTTGGCGCAACAGTGCAAGTACCTACGCTTGACGGACCTGTGGAGCTGAATATTCCAGAGGGAACACAGACTGCTTCACGCTTCCGCATGAAGGGAAAGGGTATTCAGTACCTGCGAAGCAAATCACGCGGCGACCAGTATGTAACGGTAAACGTTGAAGTTCCGAGAAATCTTACACAGAAGCAGAAGGAAATTCTACGTGACTTTGATGAGGATAAAAACTATAGGCAAAAGAAGAGCTTTGCGGAGAAAATGAAAGATTTTCTGAAATAATTTTAGGAGGAGAACAATGAACCCGAATATTTACGAGCTATCAAAAATGACAAAGGAGCAGTACGATTTCATTATGAAACGTGCCGAGCTTGATATTACAGAGCAGATGAAGGTCGCAAAGGAAGTGTCTGACGACGTCAAGGCGCGCGGCGACGAGGCTGTTCTTGAGTATACGGCGAAGTTTGACCATGTACAGCTTACTGCTGACAAGATGAAGGTTACACCGGAGGAAATCGAAGCAGGCTATAATAATCTTGACAAGGAAACAAGAGAGGCTATTGAATATGCCTACAAGAACATATATGATTTCCATGAAAAGCAGCTTCCTGAGGAAATGTGGTTCACTATGGTGGACGACGGACTTATGGTAGGTGAAAAGACAACGCCTATCGTTGACGTATGTCTGTATGTTCCGCACGGTAAGGGTTCATTCCCGTCAGTTCTTTGTATGCTTGGTATTCCGGCAGTTGTCGCAAAGGTTCCGAAGATTGTTGTTGTAACACCACCGAATGAAAAGGGCGAGGTTGACGACGCAATTCTGGCTGCCGCAAAGATTATCGGTATCACAGAAATATACAAGGTTGGCGGTATTCAGGCCGTTGCGGCGGTTGCATACGGTACGGAAACAATTCCTAAGTGCCACAAGATTATAGGTCCGGGCAACAGCTATGCCACAGCGGCAAAGAGAGTTCTCGCAAACCACATTGACGCGGGACTTCCCGCAGGACCAAGCGAAATAATCGTGCTTGCGGACGAAAAGGCTGACCCCGAAAAGGTTGCGCTTGACTGGATGATTGAGGCTGAGCATGGCCCCGACAGTGCGGCGCTGCTTGTAACACACTCAAAGGAATTGGTAGACAAGGTTATTCCGATTGTGAACCGTCAGCTTGAAAAGATTTCTCAAAAGAGAAAAGAATGGATTGAAACAAACCTTACTACATACGGCGGTGTTATCCTTACAAATTCACTTGACGAATCGATTGATTTTGTAAACGATTACGCACCTGAACACATGGAGGTTATGACGGAAAAGCCGTTTGACACACTTCCGAAGATAAAGAACGCAGGTGAAATTCTGCTTGGCGACTACACACCTGTAACGCTTTGCAACTTTGTGCTTGGTCCTAACGCAATTCTGCCGACAGGCGGCTTTGCAAAGACATATTCATCAGTAAGCGTACAGGACTTCCTAAAGCGTTCATCAGTCGGCTATGCGTCAAAGGACGGTTTTGAAAATGTAAGAGATTATGCGTACAGATTTGCTAAAGTAGAAGGTTTTGATACTCACGGCTTAGCAGTGAAAGAAAGAAAGTAATGGAAAAGATAAAAGTTACCCGCAAAACAACGGAATCCGAAATGAATGTGACACTTGATTTTGCGCCGCTAAAAAAGGATTACCGTAAATACATAAAAACACCGATACCGTTCCTTAACCACATGATTGAGCATATCGCGTGGCGCGGCGAGGTCAATATTGATGTTGATTTAAAGCTTGATGAATTTGTGCTGACTCACGTTATATGCGAGGATTTGGGCATTGCTTTGGGCAAGGCGGCAAAGGAATATATAGACCGTACAGACGGCGCAAGAGGGTTCGGCGACGCTATCGGCATTATCGACGAGGCAAAGGCGCAGACCGCTATCAGCTTTGAGTCAAGAGCCTACTGCGACATTGACTATCACGGCATTGAGCTTAGCGAAAAGGTTGAGGGAATGGACACAGAAGACCTTGAAACATTTCTTGAGGGCTTTGCGCAGGGCGCAATGTGTACGCTTCATATTGACCTGTTAAAGGGACATAATGGACATCATATCTGGGAGGCAATTTACCGCAGCTTCGGCAGCGCCTTGAATAAGGTGTTTGAAGTATCCGAAAGCCGTAAGGGTAAAACAAGCGGTGTTGCCGGTAAGATAGATTGGGTAATAGAATAAAATAATAGGGACACTAAAATTTAGTGTCCCTATTTGCAGATATAGAGGTAAAAATGAAACTGGCAAAATTTCTTGATAAATATGATACCGTCATATTTGACATGGACGGCGTCATAACAAGCGAGCAGAACTACTGGAACTGTGCGGCGCTGACTGTATGGGAATATCTCCGTTGGAACAGGCAGGAGAAAATCAATTCCGCAGAATGTATGGCAAATATGAAAAATATCCGCGCAAAGGTATTCTGTGAGGATAAGCTGATAAGCGTTTTAAAGGGCAAGGGTGTAAATTCCAACTGGGATTTAGGCTATGTAACGGTGCTTATAGCATGGATATGCGGCGGCAGAAAATACGACGGCGATTTTTCGGACGTGCTTGAATACGCAAAAAATCTGTCTGACAATATAATAGACGAATATGACAGACTTGCAAGGGAATGTGCGGAAAAGACTGACTTTGACTATGAATGGCTCAGTCGCAACAATCTTATGTGGCGCACAATGCGCGATATTTTTCAGATGTGGTTCTTAGGCGATGATTTATTTAAGAAAACCTTTGGATATGACGCGCTGAACAGCGGCAAAATTGGTCTTTTGTATAAGGAAGAACCTATTGTAAACAAGGATAAGCTTGTGGAAATGCTGCGTTTAATGAGCGAAAGCAAGCGTGTATGTACAGGCACAGGCAGACCGTATATAGAAATGCTGCCGCCGATAACGAACTGGGGAATAAAGCAGTATTTTGCGGAAAACGGCTTGTGTAATTATGACCATGTTGTGGCAGCGGAAAAGGCGCTTAATAATAACGCGCTTACAAAGCCGCATCCATATATGTTTTTAAAGGCGCTTTACGGCACTGACTATGATGATAAGAGCCTTGTTGACGGTGATTATGACAAGGAAAAAATAAAGACAACACTTATCGTAGGTGACGCAGGCGCGGACATATTGGCGGCACAGGCAATGGGCGCGGATTTCTGCGCGGTGCTTACGGGCATACAGGGCGAAAAGGCGAGAGGATATTTTGAAAACCTCGGCGCAACATATATACTAAAGAGTGTAGAAGATTTTCTGGAGGAAGAATGATGGAAAAGAGAATAACCACACCTTTTACAAAGGATAAGATAAAGGATTTAAAAGCGGGTGACAGCGTGCTTATAACAGGTACAATATATACCGCGCGTGACGCGGCGCACGAGCGCATGACGACAAATTTCAAAAATGGCATACCGTTTCCGATTGATTTAACTGATAACGTAATTTACTACGCCGGTCCATGTCCGGCAAAACCGGGAGAGGTGATAGGCTCCTGCGGTCCCACCACAGCGGGCAGAATGGATGCGTACACACCTCTTTTGCTTGATAACGGATTGGGCTGTATGATAGGAAAAGGCGCGCGCAGTAAGGACGTTGTGGACGCTATGAAGCGCAACACGGTTGTGTATCTTGGCGCAATCGGCGGTGCGGGCGCACTCATAGCACAGTCTATAAAAAAGGCAGAGGTTGTTGCCTATGACGATTTAGGCACAGAAGCAATACGCCGCCTTGAGGTGGAGGATTTCCCCGCTGTGGTGCTTATCGACTGTGAGGGAAATGACCTGTACGAAACAGGACAGGCAAAGTACAGAGAAATATAAATTAAAAATGCGACAGCGAAAGCTGTCGTATTTTTTTGCAAAGAAAAAGAACCGCATTTTTGCGGTTCTTTTTCCATACTACTTATTATAACAAAGAAAGAATTTCTGAATTATACAAGATAAAGCAAATCTGTGTATGTCGGGAACGGCCAGTATTCCTTAGCCACGATTGTTTCAAGCGTATCTGCTGTTTCACGAAGTGCGTCCATAGCCGGAATAACTGTATCCTTGTAGTACATACCAACTGCATATGCGTCAACGTCAGGAACGGCTGTTGCAGCATCAAGAGTATCAATCTTAGCCATAAGGTCCTCAGTAAGTGATGTAAGAGTCTTAGCCTTTTCCAATTCCTTAGGAGCGTCAATGCCAAGAGATTTCTTTGATGCAAGGTCGTCTGTAACGAACTTTGTATACTTCAGGCAAGCCGGAAGGATCTCCTGCTTAGCCATTTCAAGCATTGTAAGCATTTCAAAATGAAGTGTGTTGTTGTAGTCCTCCATCATGATTTCGCCACGAGTCTTAACCTCAACCTCTGTGAATACACCCTGCTTGGTGAACAGGTCGATTGACTTCTGTGTAACGAAGTAAGGCATAGCGTCCGGAGTAGTCTTAAGATTGTAAAGACCTCTCTTTTCAGCTTCCTCAACCCATTCATCACTATAGCCATTGCCGTTAAAGATAATTCTTTCGTGATCCTTGAAAATCTGGATTGCTTTTTCAAGAGCAGCCTTGTGTACATCAGCGCAACCCTCAAGTTCTTCAGCAATTTCTGTCAATGTTTCGGCAACGATTGTGTTAAGTACAATATTGATACCGCCGATTGACTGTCTTGAACCCGGCGCGCGGAACTCGAAACGGTTTCCTGTGAATGCGAATGGGGAAGTTCTGTTTCTGTCTGTTGTATCCTTTTCAATATCAGGAAGTGACTCAACACCTGTTTCGATAAGCTTGCCTTCCTCATACTTAACGCCTTTGCCGCTCTTAAGCTGCTCTACAACAGCAGCAAGCTGGTCGCCAAGATACATTGAAATAATAGCAGGAGGTGCTTCGTTAGCGCCAAGACGGTGGTCGTTGCCTGCTGTTGCAACAGATACTCTTAAAATATCTGCATAATCGTCAACAGCCTTGATAACAGCTGCAAGGAACAGAAGGAACTGAACATTTTCTTCCGGCTTTTTGCCCGGCTTAAAAAGAAGCTCGCCGTCTGAAGTGCCGATTGACCAGTTGTTGTGCTTACCGCTTCCGTTAATGCCCTCGTATGGCTTTTCGTGAAGCAGACAGTACAAACCATGACGGTCAGCAACTTTTTTAAGAACCTCCATAGTAAGCTGGTTGTGGTCGTTTGAGATATTAGTTGTTGAGAAAATAGGTGCGATTTCGTGCTGAGCAGGAGCAACCTCGTTGTGCTTTGTCTTTGCGAATACGCCAAGCTTCCAAAGCTCCTCGTCAACCTCTTTCATGAAGTCGGCAACTCTTTCCTTAATCTGACCGAAGTAATGGTCATCCATTTCCTGACCTTTTGCAGGCTTTGCACCGAATAATGTTCTGCCTGTCAGAAGTAAGTCTTTACGCTTGTTTCGAAGCTCTTTGTCAACAAGGAAGTATTCCTGTTCAGGACCAACGTATGCGACAACTCTCTTAGGATTCTTGCCGAACAGTGCAAGTACCTTCTTTGCAGCCTTGTCAATTGCGGCTTCACTTCTAAGAAGCGGTGTTTTCTTATCAAGAACCTCACCTGTGTATGAAACGAATGAAGTCGGAATGTATAGTGAATGATCCTTAATGAATGCGAATGAAGTAGGATCCCATGCTGTATAGCCTCTTGCCTCGAATGTGGCTCTCAAGCCGCCGGAAGGGAATGATGAAGCGTCAGGCTCACCCATAACAAGCTCCTTGCCTGAGAATTCCATAATAACAGTTCTGTCATCTGTAGGCTGAATGAATGAGTCATGCTTTTCAGCTGTAAGACCTGTCATCGGCTGGAACCAGTGTGTATAATGTGTGCAGCCATTTTCAATAGCCCATTCCTTCATAGCGTGTGCAACAGCGTTTGCAACGTTGATGTCAAGCTTGGTGCCATCATTAATTGTCTTAACCAAAGACTTATAGATTTCCTTTGGAAGACGTTCCTTCATTGTCGGCAGGTTGAATACCTTACTGCCGAAGATTTCTGCGACATTACTCATTTTGAATACCTCCTAAAAATGTTAGTTTGTGCTAATTTTTAAATATTTATGAAAAAAAGGTGAATTATATCTGCAACAATATAAAACACCTTTGTCTTATCAAAAATCAGCTATTGAATTGTTAATTTCAAATTATACATTTATTATATCACTAATTGAAGTTTTGTCAATATGCAAGTTGTAAAATTTAAGCCTTAATTAACTTTGTTAAATTATGCAAAATGTTTAGTGCGTATAATTCATCACGGGTCAAGGTGATGAATATCTCTTGGGAACAGGCTTGCTTCGCGGATATTGCTAAGTCCCAAAAGCTTCATAACAAGACGCTCAAGACCTATGCCCAGACCGCCGTGGGGAGGCATGCCGTATTTGTGTATGTCAATATACGCACCCAGCTCCTCCGGCTCAATGTTGTATCTCTTTAATTTAGCAACCTGCTCGTCATAGTCGTGTATTCTCTGACCGCCGGTTGTGATTTCAAGACCGCGGAATAAAAGGTCAAAGCTTTCTGCCAATTTAGGATCGTCCTTTGAATCCATAGCATAGAACGGACGCTTAAGACCGGGGAACTTCTCTACAAATATAAACTCGCTGCCGTAGTTTTCCTTTGCGTACTTACACAGCTTGACCTCGTCTGTCGGGTCAAGGTCGAACTGGTTGTGTGACTTACCCAAGATGTCAAGAGCCTCAAAGAAGGTCACTGACGGAATATCGTCTATGACAGGAAGTGTTGCGCCGAGCATTTCAATTTCTGTCGGATAATTCTTTGCAACGTAGTCAACCACATATTTAAGCATAGCTGTTTCCATTGCCATAACGTCGTGCATATCGTTTATAAATGCCATCTCAAAGTCAAGACCGATGTACTCGTTCAAATGACGCGTTGAGTTGTGCTTTTCGGCTCTGTAAACGGGAGCAATTTCAAAAACTCTGTCAAAGAACGCGACACATGTCTGCTTATAAAACTGGGGACTTTGCGCAAGGTATGCGTCCTTGTCGAAGTATTTCAGCTTGAAGATGTTTGCACCGCCCTCTGCGCCTGCCGCAACGATTTTCGGAGTGTGAATTTCGGTGAAATTCTGTGAAAGCATAAATTCACGAAATCCCGAAACAACGCCCTCTGCAATTTTGAATGCAGCTCTCTGTTCGGGGTGACGCAGCGCCACGCTCCTGTGAGCCATTGATGTTTCGATTGAGCAGCCAAGCTTTTTGCTTGAAACGTGCAGCGGATATTCCTCTGCCGGCTTTGAAAGAACTTCAAATGATGATAGAGTTATTTCGTAGCCGTAATTTGCTCTTTCTTCTTTTTTTACATCGCCTGTAACCGTAATATATGCGCCCTCGCAAAGGCCGTCAAAATCGCCCTCGCATTTGTCTGCCGTATAAACAGACTGAATAATATATCTTCCTGTGCGAAGAATAATGAATGAGAAGCTGCCCATTTTTCTCAGCTTATGAACACACGCACTGAATGAAATTGAGCCGCCTACAGCTTTTTCAAGGTCATCGAGGGTAATCTCGCTTACAAGCTGTGAACCGTCTATTTTCTGCATATCTAAAACTCCTTTTATTTCAATTTTTCCGTTAATAAATCCTTTGCCATTTTCGGATTTGCTCCCTTGCCGGCAAGACGTATAACCTGACCCATGAGAAAACCGAAAACCTTCTGATTACCGCTCTTAAAGCTTTCAACACTGTCCGCATTTTCGGCAATAACCTGATTTACAATGTCCTCAAGACCTGACGCGTCATTATCCATAATAAAGCCGTTTTCCTTGGCAATGTCTTGCGGCTTGCCGCCCTTGTCGAACATAATCTTTAAAATATCCTTTGCTGCGTTCTTTGAAACAACGCCGTCCGAGGACATTTTTACAAGCTCCGCAAGGTCAGCGGGGGAGTATTTAACGTCCGATATGGTAAGCTGTGAATCGTTAAGCTGTCTGTTTACTTCCACAAGCATAAGATTTGAAATCTGCTTGTAGTCTGGATTTATTGCTACAGCCTCGTCATAGAAGTCTGAAAATTCCTTGCTTGAAATAATAAGGTTTGCGTCGTCCGCGGGGAGTCCGTATTCCTTTGTATATCTCGCAAAACGCTCCTGCGGCATTTCGGGCATAGAGTCTTTTATTGACTGTATATCTTCATCGGAAATAAGCACAGGCGGAATATCCGGCTCGGGGAAGTAACGGTAATCGTGAGCCTCCTCCTTAGAACGCAGCGCCTTTGTGTCGCCGTGGTTGTCGTTATAGCGGCGCGTTTCCTGAACAACTGTGCCGCCATTGTCAAGAATTTCCGACTGACGGTTTATTTCATATTCAATTGCGCGTCCGATAGCCTTTAGAGAATTAAGGTTTTTAAGCTCGGCGCGCGTACCGAATTCCGTTGATCCGACAGGCATAATTGAAATGTTTACATCAACACGCATTGAGCCCTGCTCCATACGCGCGTCACATACGCCCGCATATTTAAGGCGGAGTGCAATCTGTTCAACGAAGTCCTGCACTTCCTCAATAGAACGGAAGTCCGGTTCTGTAACGATTTCTATAAGCGGCACACCGCAGCGGTTGTAGTCCGCCATTGAAATGCCCTCGTAATCGTCATGGACAAGCTTGCCCGCGTCCTCCTCAATGTGGATTCGGTTTATTCTTATATCCTTGCCGCCCACAACGGTTATATGACCGTCTGTGCATATAGGATGCTCAAACTGAGTGATCTGATATGCTTTCGGAAGGTCGGGGTAGAAATAGTTCTTTCTGTCAAAGGCGCTGTAATTATTTACTGTACAATCCGTTGCAAAGCCTGCCTTTGCGGCAAGTCTTACCGCGTCATGGTTAAGCAGGGGAAGCGTGCCGGGAAGTCCCGAACAGCGCGGACACACACGTGTGTTTTCGCTGCCGCCAAACTCATTCTGACAGGTACAGAATACCTTTGAGTCCGTTAACAGCTCCGCATGGATTTCAAGTCCCATTACCGGTTGGTATCTCATAATACAGCCTCCTTTCTGTCAAAGTCCTTTTCAAATCTGTCGCATACAGCAATTATTGTCTTTTCGTCAAAGGCTCTGCCAATAAGGCTCATGCCAATCGGAAGTCCCTTTGAGTCGTAGCCGCAGGTGGTGGATATTGCGGGAAGTCCCGCTATGTTTACCGTAACGGTGTAAATATCGGCTAAATACATCTTTACGGGATCGTTTTCCTGTTCGCCGATTTTATATGCCGTTGTCGGTGCTGTCGGAGTCAGCATAACGTCACACTTTTCAAATATAGACGCGTATTCCTCTTTAAGCTGTGTTCTTATACGAGTTGCATTCTTATAGTAAGCGTCATAATAACCGGAACAAAGCGCATAGTTGCCAAGCATAATTCTTCTCTTGACCTCATTACCAAAGCCCTCGCGGCGCGAATTTTTGATAAGGTCGTTGAAGTCCTCGCCAAGACCGCTGCGAAGTCCGTATTTGATACCGTCAAAACGTGATAAGTTGCTTGCTGCCTCAGCTGATGAAATCAGATAGTAAGCGGAAACGGCATATTCAAGACTGGGAAGTGAAACATCAACTATTTCACAGCCAAGCTTTTTATAATACTCAACGGCATTTAGGACAGCCGTTTTAATCTCGTCATTTAAGCCGTCACCGAAAAATTCCTTCGGTACACCGATTTTAAGTCTGCTCACGTCACTGCCTACAAGCGAGGTGTAATTGCCTTCACTTTTTTTGCTTGAGGTAGCGTCGTTGGCATCGTAACCGTATATGCCGTTAAGCAGATAGCCTGTATCCTCGGCTGATTTTGCGATTACACCAATCTGGTCGAGTGAGGAAGCAAATGCGATAAGTCCCCATCTTGAAACAGCACCGTAGGTAGGTTTAAGACCGGTAACACCGCAGAACGAAGCCGGCTGACGTACAGAGCCGCCGGTGTCGGAACCAAGCGCCGCTGCGCAAAGGTCAGCAGCAACACTTGCGGCAGCACCGCCCGATGAGCCGCCTGTAACGCGTGAGGTATCGTATGGGTTTTTAACGCCGCCGAAATATGAGGTCTGCGAAGAACCGCCCATTGCAAATTCGTCCATGTTCGTTTTGCCGAGCATTACTATATCGGACGCTTTCAGCTTTTCCATAACAGTTGCGTCATAGGGAGGGATAAAATCCTCAAGCATTTTTGACGCGCAGGTGGTTTTAACGCCGAGTGTGCAGATGTTATCCTTTACCGATATGGGAAGTCCCGTAAATGCTGTTGCATTTCCGCTGTCTATAGTATTTTGTGCTTTTTTCGCGTCCTCTATTGCGCTTTCGGCACATACAGTTATATAGCTGTTTATATCCTTATCTCTTTTTTCTATATTATCAAGATACTGCTGTGTAAGCTCAACGGCGCTTATTTCTTTTTTGTCAAGCATTTCTCTTAGCTTTGCTAAAGCCATTGTGAATCAATCCTTTCTGTAATTATACTACCTTCGGAACTACAAAGCTGTTATTTTTAACATTCTTTGCATTGGCTACGATTTTTTCTGTTGGGTATGAGTCCTTGTGTTCATCGGCGCGTAAATCGTTGTAATCAACCGCGTCAAGAGCGTAGGCTTTCTTTGATGTGTCAAAATCACAAACCTTATCCATGATAGCGATAATATTCGTCATATCGGATGTCATCTGCTCAAGCTCATCATCGGTGAAACTGATTTTTGAAAGCTCTGCAAGATGCTTTGTTAAATCTGAGTTAAACATATCTATTCTCCATTCCTGATAAAATTAAAAAAAAGACGTAATACAGCGGAATTATGTCAGTACATAACCCCGCCATACAACGTCTTTGCTGTATAGTTTAGTATAATATATCATATTTTGAAAATGTTTGCAAGGGGTAATTTGATAAAATATTAAAAATTATCCCAATTTCCTTTATGCAAAGTGCATTATTATTCCGTCTTGTGAGGCATATACGTGCTGGAATTAAGCGTATCTGTGGAGATAAGCTGACCGTTTGAGTAAACATATCTTACCGATCGTACAACAGTGTTTTCGCCTACCTGTGAGGAGGAGTTGGAAATCTTGACCTCTCTTGCAGGCTCCCATGCCGTACCTATAATGCTTACAGTGATTGTGGCGCCGCTTGTATAAGCGGCTACCTTTACAGGATAGTCGCTGCTGTTTCTGAACTTGAAGTCCACTCCGCCGTCTGCAACGGTAGCATCCTGCCCGAGAGGGATATAGCCGACAGTCATCATATGATTAAGACGCTCAACGATATTCATATCAGCATACAGTACAGCGCTGTAAAGCGTGCTGCTGACCTGACAGGTTCCTCCGCCTATGCCGTCAACGCTCTGACCGTCTACATATTCCTTGGCTGTATAGAAGCCGTTTTCCTTTGTACGGTGTCCTACTGTGTCATTAAAAGAGAATACTTCTCCGGGAGCGACAACAGTACCGTTTATCAGGCTTGCCGCACGAGCTATGTTTGCGCATCTGTTGGCTGTCGAAGTTCCGTACGAAGTGGAGTATGAGCCGAGAGAAGTTTCGAAAAGCTTTTCCTTAAGCGTTGCAGCATCTACATCGGGAGTTGAAACATAAAACGGAACTTTTACAGGCTCACAACCCTCATATACATTCTGCAAAAGGGGCGCGGCTTCCTCCTTGTTTATAAATCTTCCCGTATCGCCGGGGACTATGTCAACGGTGTTGCCGTTTATTTCATATCTTGCGTTGACAGGGTCTTTATACACAAGCGCGTCAAAGGATTCTACAGTCATGTCATCGGGGGGCGCAGAAGCAAAGTTCACGTGTATGTTGGTGAATTGCTCGTTACCAAGCGCAGCAAGAAGCTCCTCACGCGCCTGTGAAGGGTCTTCGTTATATCCTGTCTGTCCGGAATATATTGTAACCATACCGTCCTCACCGTATTCAACATAGTGCTGCTTTCTTTCGCCAATTACAATATTGCCGAATTCGTTAAGCTTTGCGTCAAGCAGCGCGGTGTCAACCTGTGTTGCGGGTACGATAACGTGACTCTTAAAAAGAAGCTTAAGAGCATTGAAGCCATTTGTGAATATATTTCCTGTTTTACAGTAATTGAATGCTTTATCAGCCGTTTCTTCGGGCAAAGCTGTAAGACCTATGTCAGAGCCGTTTATTGAAAATGTTTTGTCACCACTTGTGAGTGTTATTTGTGCATTTTCGAGAAGATATGTAGCATTTATTGATGCGAGCGTATCCTCGTAGCTTAAACCACTCACGTCCAGCTTTTCGATATATACATTGTTCATAACCTTGTCGGGTGAAATCGTTGACAGGGCATAGGCAAAAAATGCGACACATGTACATACAATGACTATAAGTGTGACAAAAGCGGGAATTTTTATCTTTTTAAAGAAGGCACGGCGGCTTTCTTTTCTGCGCTGCTTTGCCTTTTGTTTTTCGATTTTTCTTTCTTCCTCATATTCGTCGGAATAATCCTCAGATACTTCTGAAATATCGGTATCGTCGTTTTCTTCAGAAATATCGAAATCATCTTCCTCGCTGTCAAAGCTGTAGAAATCATCTTCAGCTTCGTCACCGTAGGAAATTATTTCTTCTTCAGAATTGTTTCCCTCCTTAGAAGGAGATTTCTGTATATCTTCATTGTTATTGTTGTTTTCCTGCATCAAAATTATCCTTTCCTCTAATCATAAAAACGTCTGAATTCATCCAAATAGCGTGAATACTCCTCAAGAAATGCATAAAACTGCTTGTTTTTGGCAAGAAGAATAAATGCTTTCTTTACGTTCTTTACAAAAGTATCATCGAAATCATCTAAGTAAAACGCCTTTGCCAAAGGACAAACACCCTTTCCTCTCGGATCAACGATTATATCTATTTTGCCCTGTTCATTAAGATAGGGTGTAAGAGGAAAAATTCTGCACGATAAAGGGCGTTGGTATCTGTCGCAAGTACCTGAGCAGAGCGCAATAGGAGTATTGTACGTTTTTCCGTTGTATTCATAAGTGAAATCTGTTTTTTCAATTGTAATCCAATCGGGGTTTAACAGCTTGTACACTTCCTTTTCGCCGGGGAAAAGGAACATTCCGCTGTCATCGCCCTTGCAGCATGCTTTTTGGCAAAGCTGACCGCAGTCAACCTCCACGGGAGTTATCTCGTCAAATAATCTGTACAGCTGCAAATAAATATATGCGGTATTCATACTAAAACCTCACATTTTAATATTCTTTATATATACAATAATTTTATCATAAATATTTTGGCAAAACAATAGGAAATTTTATTTTTTTTACGCAATTAATGATTTTTTATGTAACATCGGCTCCCTTTTATCAGTTTTGCATAAAATATCGGGAAATATAATTGAATTGTAACAATCATTTAATCTAAAAATATAGCGCTAAGATTTGACAAAGGCGGATATATAGTAGTATAATTAATAAAATGTAAAATAGAACTTCTATATCTTGATTGACGAAAGGAACGGTTTCATTTATGCCAAGAAAGAAACAGGAATACGGAAATGACAGTATAACGAGCCTCAAGGGGGCGGACAGAGTAAGGAAGCGTCCGGCTGTAATATTCGGAAGTGACGGTCTTGAGGGCTGCGAGCATTCTTTTTTTGAAATATTATCAAATTCAATAGACGAGGCGCGAGAGGGCTACGGTAATCTGATAGAGGTTACAAGATTTCTGGATAACTCCATTGAGGTAAAGGACCACGGACGCGGCGTGCCGCTTGACTATAACGAGGGCGAGGGACGCTATAACTGGGAGCTTGTATACTGCGAACTTTACGCGGGCGGTAAGTATGACAACAACAAGGGCGGTATGTATGAGTACAGCCTTGGTCTTAACGGACTTGGCGCGTGCGCCACACAGTACAGCAGTGAGTACATGGACGTTACTGTTGTTCGCGACAAGACGCTTTACACGCTTCATTTTGAAAAGGGCGAGAACATAGGCGGACTTAAAAAGGAAGAAACAAGAAGCATTCAGACGGGCACTGTGCAGAAATGGAAGCCTGATACGGAAGTGTTCACAGATATAAATATTCCTCTTGAATTTTTTCAGGACGTTCTGAATAAGCAGGCAATGGTAAACGCCGGACTTAAATTCGTTCTGTATAACGAAACGGAAACGGGCATGGAAATGTTCGAGTATTACTATGAGGATGGTATTGTAGATTACGTTAAGGAACAGGTCGGTGACGACGCTTTCACCACCGTGGAAACGTGGGAAATGGAGCGCGAGGGACGCGACAGAGATGACAAAGAGGATTACCGCATGAAGATGCAGGTTGCTTTCTGCTTCTCAAACAAGGTAAACCTACTTGAATACTATCATAATTCAAGCTATCTTGAGCATGGCGGCTCACCCGATAAGGCTGTAAAGAATGCATTTGTTTATGCGATTGACAGGTACTTGAAGCAGAACGATAAGTATAACAAGAATGATACAAAAATAACCTTTAATGACGTGGCGGATTGTCTTGCACTTGTTATAAATTCGTTCTCAACCCAGACAAGCTATGAGAACCAGACCAAAAAAGCCATAAACAACAAATTCATTCAAGAGGCAATGACAGATTTTCTGCGTCAGCAGCTTGAGGTATACTTTATAGAGAACAAAACCGACGCGGAGAAAATTGCCAATCAGGTAATGGTCAACAAAAAGAGCCGCGAAAATGCCGAAAAGGCAAGAATTGACATAAAGAAAAAGCTCACAGGCACAATGGACATCACAAACAGGGTTGAAAAGTTTGTAGACTGCCGCAGCAAGGATATTACAAAGCGCGAGGTTTATATAGTGGAGGGTGACTCGGCTTTAGGATCATGTAAGCTTGCGCGCGACCCGATGTTTCAGGCTATAATGCCGATAAGAGGTAAAATACTGAACTGCCTTAAGGCAGATTATCCGAGAATTTTCAAGAGTGATATTATAACAGACCTTGTAAAGGTGCTTGGCTGCGGCGTTGAGATAAAGACTGCGAATAAACGCGGAATTGACGAATTCAGCCTTGATAATCTGCGTTGGGATAAGGTTGTTATATGTACAGATGCGGACGTGGACGGCTTTCAGATAAGAACACTTGTTCTTACAATGATATATCGACTTATGCCGACACTTATTGAAAAGGGCAAGGTATATATAGCAGAATCACCGCTTTATGAAATAACGATTACAAAGACAAAGCGCAAGGGTGAAAAACACTTTGCCTATACAGACGGTGAAAAGGAAGAAATCCTGCGACGTCTTGCAGACGAGGGGCTTTCAAAGGAAAAAGATGAATATGACATCAAACGCAGTAAGGGACTTGGTGAAAACCAGCCGGAAATGATGAGTCTTACGACAATGCACCCCGCAACGCGCAGACTTATAAGGGTAAATCCCGAAAATGCGGAGCGCACAGCGAGAATGTTTGACGTGCTTCTTGGCGATAATATTGCGGACAGAAAAGAATATATCGCGGAAAATGGCAGTGAATATATGGAAATGCTTGACTTATCATAAGAGGATAGGAGAAACACATGGCGAAAAAAAAGAAAACAGAGGAAGAAGAAATAATATATGCTCCGATAGAGGAGCAGCCTATAACGGAAACACTTGAAAAGAACTATATGCCCTATGCGATGAGCGTTATTATATCAAGGGCGATTCCCGAAATAGACGGACTAAAGCCGGCTCACAGAAAGCTGCTTTTCATGATGTACAAAATGGGACTTTTGGGCGGCAAGCTTACAAAGTCAGCCAATGTTGTGGGACAGACAATGAAGCTTAACCCACATGGTGACGCGGCCATTTATGAAACAATGGTGCGTCTTACACGCGGCAATGAGGCCCTTCTGCACCCGCTTGTTGAGTCACAGGGTAACTTTGGTAAGCAGTATTCGCGCGATATGGCGTATGCCGCGCCACGTTATACGGAGGTAAGGCTTGACCCGATATGTCAGGAGCTGTTTGGGGATATAAATAAGAACACCGTTGAGTTTGTGGACAGCTATGACG
>CAMCPC010000001.1 GCA_945876665.1 uncultured Oscillospiraceae bacterium | reverse complement strand
ACTATTCTTGCATCGTGCCAGCCCTGTCCCTCGTCATAGTTCATTATGAACATATGGTCGGTATAATATTGACCAAAGCCAAGCTTCGACTGATCCGTCGGCTTCTGCTTCGGGTTAGTAGTTCTTGTAATTGAGATTTCCATTATGAACGCTCCTTTTATTTTTCATATACATAAACAAAATTTGTTTACCACTCTATATTATACCGCTTTTTTTTAGCATTGTAAAGTGTCAGAGCGTATTTTTTGATGTGTTTTTACAATTTTTTTCTGTCTATACAAAAAACACCGCCGCGCGGTGTTTTTTGAAAAATCAGAAAATATCCTTTTTCTTTTTAATATATCTTCTTATCAGAATAACAAGTGACGCAATCACGCATATTGCCATAAAGGCAGGAACGATAACCCTGTTGGGTGTCTGTTCCTCGGAGGATTTCATCTCCGTCCAAAGCGTCTGCATTTCAAGATTAGCTTCATCGGACAGGTTGCAGAAAACTGTGGTTTTCTCCTCAATGAAATCATCATCGGGATATGAAATACCGTCCTCCTTAACCTCGTCGTCAAGCATTTCAAACGTCGCCTGATTAGGTGTTGAATATCCGATATAATCAGCTACGGCATATGCCACATCAGGTTCGCACAGGAAATTTATATACATCTCGGCAGCTTCCTTGTTTCTGCATCCCTTCGGAATACATACCGCGTCAATGAACAAATTTGTACCGCTTTCGGGAATGACAAAATCAAGATCCTCAAATTCGTCCATGAGCATCACCGCATCACCCGCATAATACGGTGCGATAATCGCCTCGCCCGCGCCCATTTTGTCAAAGATTTCATCCATGACGTATGCCTGTATGACCTTTTTCTGCTCCTTCAGCTTTTCCGCCGCCTTACGCAGCTCCTCGCTGTCCTCCGTGTTAAGCGAATACCCAAGAAGATTTTCCGCTATGGCAAAGGCGTCACGCGGATTGTCAAACATCAGTATGCTTCCGGCATAGTCCTCATCCCAGAGAATATCCCAGCCGATGTCCTCCTCGTCAACCACCGTTTTGTCATAAATAATTCCGACTGTACCCCATGTATACGGCACAGAATATTTTGAACCCGGATCATATTCAGGGTCACGGAATTTTTCCATGATATTGCTGAAATTCGGAATTTCGGACATATCAATTGGTTCAAGCATATTCTCCTTAATCATTCTTGAAATCATATAATCAGACGGAATGATTATGTCATATGTAGACGCGCCGCCCTTTAGCTTGGCGTACAACTCCTCATTGGTTGCGTAGGTGCTGTAATTTACCTTGATACCTGTCAGCTTTGTAAATTCCTCATTGACGTTCAGAATACCCTCTTCACTTCCGTCCGGAATATATTCGCCCCAGTTATACACATTGATTGATATATCCTGACCTTTGAAGCGTGAATAGTAATCCTTATTCGACACGTTTACGGTCTGAATTTCAACCTCGTCCTCTGTTGTTTCAATATCTTCTTCATATTCCTCAATATGTGAGCAGCCGCACATCAGCGCTACAGAAAGCGCCGTCAGGGCAAGCAAAAATTTCTTCATCACTTAACCCCCTTCTTCAGCACGCTTCTGCGCTCAATTATATTTTTAGCCACAAGCACTATAAGCACGACAAGGAAAATAATCGTTGAAAGTGCGTTTATCTCCGGACTTACCTTACGTCTTGTCATTGAATAGATAGTTATAGGCAGCGTCTGAGAGGTCGCGCCGCTTGTGAAGTAACTGACTACGAAATCGTCAAGTGAAAACGTGAACGACATCAGAAATCCCGAAATAACTCCCGGCATAATCTCCGGCAGCACAACCTTGAAGAACGCCGAAACGGGACTGCATCCCAAGTCCTGCGCCGCCTCATAGATATTCGGATTCATCTGTCGGAATTTCGGCATGATGTTCAGTATAACATACGGCACATTAAACGTAATATGCGCAATGATAAGTGTAACAAAACCAAACTCAAAATTCATGCGTGCCGCAAAGAACACAAACAGCAGCATAAGCGAAACACCTGTAACGATTTCAGGGTTTATGATAGGAATATTTGTACCCTGCATAACGAGTGTTTTCGGCAGCTTTTTCATGCTGTTTATGCCGATTGCCGCGGCAGTGCCAAGCACTGTCGCAAGAACAGATGCTATAACAGCAACTATAATTGTATTTAAAAGCGATGTCATAATCAGTTCATTATGAAACAGCTTTATGTACCAGTCAAATGTAAATCCCGAAAATACCGAGCGGCTTTTCGTCACGTTGAACGAAAACACGATAAGCACAAAAATCGGCATATACAGGAATAACATAACAAGAGCCAGATAAATTTTTGATAGCTTTTTCAATTAAATCCCACATCCTTTCTTACTTAATTACATAAGTACCCTGTCGTCATCCTCATCGAACTGATTAAGGATAGTCATAATCAGCAGGATGATAACCATCAGCACGAGCGAAATTGCCGCGCCAAGATTAGGATTGTAGGAATTACCTAAAAACTGCATTTCTATAAGGTCGCCTATAAGCAGATTCGAGCCGCCGCCGAGCATTCTTGAAATGATGAATGTACTGATAGCCGGCACAAACACCATTGTAATACCCGACATAATTCCGGGCATACTAAGCGGAACAATAACCTTAATCAGTGTTTTGGTGTTGTTGCAGCCAAGGTCCTGCGCTGCTTCAATAACGCTCTTATCCAGCTTTGCAAGTACGTTATAAAGCGGCAATATCATAAACGGAAGGTAGTTATACACCATTCCCAGTACCACAGCGCCCTGCGTGTTAAGCATCTTGAACGGACCAAGTCCGAACAGGCCGAAAAAGGCGTTTATAAGACCGTTATTGCCCAGAAGCGTCATCCATGCGTATGTTCTCAAAAGAAAGTTCATCCACATAGGAAGCATTACTATCATAAGCACCGTACTCTGATAGCTTTTATCAATACGCGCCAGAATAAGGGCCAGCGGATACGATATGATAAGGCATATCACAGTGGCAATCGCTGCAAGCCATATGGAGCGTATAAATATATTTGAATACTGCGACACAGCCGCAAGATTATCAAGTGTAAAAGCACCGTCTGTAGTGGTGAAAGCAAAGTACGCCACCATTATAAGCGGTATAATTATAAATACTGCCATCCACAAAAGGTAGGGGGCAGAAATCAGTTTTTTCATAAAATATCATTCCTTTCTCTGCAAAGGCTGAGAAAAATTTTTGCAGATTGCCGCTTTACAGCCAAGGTGCCGTATGCAGATACTGCCCTTGGCAAAAAGTGGTGAGCTGCGGAAATTTAGCCAGCCTTCCCCTCCTATTTCATTTTGTGCATGATATGTATGTCATATGGGTCAAATGTAATACCGACAGTGCTGCCAACCTCAGCGGCCTTTGTGGAATGCACAAGCCAGTCATGGTCATAGGCTTCAATAAGCATTTCATAATGCACGCCTTTGAACGTTACAGACTGCACCACGCCCGAAATATGCGCGTCGTCCGCATTGACAAGCTTAATATCCTCCGGACGTATAACCACGTCCACACTCTTGTTTTCGCCGAAGCCCTTATCAACGCACTCAAACTGATGTCCGCTGATTTCCACAAGCAAATCCTTAATCATTCTGCCGTTTAGGATATTGCTTTCGCCGATAAAGTCGGCAACAAAGGCATTTTTCGGCTCATTATATATATCTACAGGCGAACCCACCTGCTGAATATCTCCCTTATTCATAACCACAACCGTGTCGCTCATGGTGAGCGCCTCTTCCTGATCATGCGTTACATAAATAAACGTAATCTCAAGGCTCTGCTGAATACGCTTAAGCTCAATCTGCATTTCCTTACGCAGCTTCAAATCAAGCGCACCCAAAGGCTCGTCCAATAGCAGTACCTTCGGCTCATTTACAAGCGCGCGCGCGATAGCTACTCGCTGCTGCTGACCACCCGAAAGACGGTCAATGGAACGCTTTTCAAAGCCTTTCAGGTTTACAAGCTCCAGCATCTCCCCTACACGCTTCTGAATTTCCCTGTCGGAGAATTTCTTCACCTTTAAGCCAAAGGCAATGTTTTCAAAAACATTGAGATGCGGGAAAAGCGCGTATCTCTGGAAAACCGTATTGACATTACGTTTGTAGGGAGGAATATTGTTAATTTCCTTGCCCTCAAATTTCACGCTGCCGCTGTCCGGCGTCAGAAAGCCGCCTATAATACGCAGCGTGGTAGTTTTGCCGCAGCCGGACGGACCCAGCAATGTCACAAATTCCTTGTCCTTAATGTCAAGGCTGATGTCATTCAGAATCCGTTCGCCGTCAAATGAAACGGCAATGTTCTCAAGACTGATAATACTTTTGTTCATTTTCTACCTCCTAAGTTCTACATTCCTCCGGCGGCACTTTGGTACTGCCGGATTTTTTCAGAATGCATTCAGAATTTTTGATACATTCCGCTTTAACAATTTAAAGCGGTACAAAAATTATAACATGCGGAGGGCAGTAAATCAATAGAAAAAACAGTGTTTTTTCACACTTTCCATTTAAACAGCAGCACACCGCCAATCATCAGCGCCATACCGACAAACTTGTTCCACCCGAACGCAATTTTTTCGCTGTCCATAAGTCCGAACGCGTCAATCAGCGCCGCAACAAAAAGCTGTGATATGAGTATTACCGAAATTGCGACAGTCGGACTCAGCTTGCCGATTCCAAGCATTACGGTGACCGTTATAACAAGTCCCAGAACACCGCCTAAAAGATACAGCTTGTTCACATTTGCAATTTCGCGCAAGCTGCCCTTGCCCATTATCCACAGAGCAATCAGCGAAAGCACAAACGCTGTACCCTGCACAAACGCGTTTGACTCATAAAGACCGATTTTATCCGACAGCCGCGTATTCATAACACCCTGAATACTCATTGCGGCACCGGCTATTATACTGAAAATTATTCCTGACATTCTATCTACTCCTATGCGACAAATTATACACATAGTATAACCAAAAAAGTGTATAAAAAAACAAAAAAAGCACTCTCGGGAATGCTTTTTTCGTTTTGCTATGTATAGGATAAAAGGGTAGAATGTAATTTCGTTTACATGTAGATTTATGTACATGCATATCTTTTCTACAATTCCTATTATAGCATAATAAGGTATAGTTTGCAAGTATTTTTTATAAAAATTTCAACTTTTTTACTCCTTATTAACCCCTTTATCCTTTCAATAACACCGCCTGCCGTCAGATATTTTTGGGGGGGAGATTATTATCAACGGCAGGGCAGCAGTTATTTACCATAGATTTCGTTTACCGCAAGTGAAAGAATGATGTTCAGATTACCGTTGCGGCAGCGAAGCTCATCAATGAACTCCTTTTCATTTGCGTTTTTGAGCATATTCACCGAATATGTAAGCTCATACAGCGAGCCTAAATCAGTTGTTCTGACTTTTGTCAGCGAAAAATCCGACGTGTACTTCTTCAAAATTTCATCAAACACGCCCTCATAGTCAAGATTTTCGGGAATGGTTATTTTTAAATGCTTTGCGGTTGTTTTGGGCTTTGCAAAATTTATTTTTGAAATAACAATCATGAACAGGCACAGCACGGCAACAAACAGCGCGCCGTATCCGAAAAGACCTACTCCACAGGCAAGACCTGCCGCAATATCAAAGAAGATATAGCCTATATCCTCCGGATCACCGGGGGCGCTGCGGAAACGGATAATTGAAAGCGTACCCGCAAGGGAAAAGGCTCTGGCAACATTACTGCCCACAAACATGATTATAACCGTCAGAATAACGGGCAGCATAGTAAGTGTTACTGCAAAGCTTTGCTGATGATTGTTTTTATGTGTAGCAATATAGGTAAGACTTATAACAAGTCCGAAAATCAATGCAATTATCAGAGCTTCGATTGTTGTGAATAATGTGAGGGTTGTGCCTGTATCTGTTGTGGTTGATACGGAATTAATTAAATCGCTCATTTAAAAATCCTCCTGTAATTAAATTCATACTGTCTGTTTTGCAGCAGTGAAAATATAAAGCTTCTTTTTCGGCTGTTTCTGTTCGCTTAAAGTTCTCAGATACTCCGTTCCGTACTTTGAAAAGCTTGAATCCCTTATTTCAAGCTCCGAAAGCATATCGCACAGCCATAAAGGCTTGGCAAGGCTTGTTTTGATTTCCATAAGCCATATGTCCTCATCAAGAAGCCTCCTGCCGTGGTCACCGGCCTCAAGGGCAAGGTCATTTCTCCGTGTACGGATATTCGTGTCAAAGGAAATGCGCAAATCATCATTACCCTTTTCAAAATACGCCAGTCTGTCATAGGCTATGTATACCTTCGGAACAAGGTCATGAACGCTTAAGAAGTAATCAAGCTCATGCAGCACCTGACCGTTCATATAATCCTTTAAAGCGGGCATTTTGCCTGTTTCAAGGAAGTTATACGCTTCATCAAGCTTCAATGTAGTACGGCGCTTATTTACGAGTCCGCGGCACTTCTTCTTTATTTCAAGAAAAACCTTGCTGTCCATGTCGGGTACACCATAGGAACGAAGTCTGAGCTTTTCCTTATAAGCAGGCTTTGACAGCGATTCGCGTATCAGTGTATTATCGGCAGTATCATAATAAATATTTGCTATCGTATACACCTGATGATTAACACAATAGGGATCAATTTCCATATGCGTTTCTATAATATCAATTACTTTTTGGAATGTGGCGGTATCAAGCTTGTATTTATGCTCAAAACGATTAAATATTTCAATAGCCATTATGCTCATCTCCTTTTATCCATTCGTTGATTATATTCTACACTATAATCCTTAAATGAACCTTAAAGGAGTAAAATTTTTTTAAGATTGGATAAATTTTCTAAAAAAGCGCACGAAAAAAGAACCGGTCAAAGACCGGTTCTTTAATATTTCGTTTGTTTAATTCTTAGGTTTTAAGAATTATTCAGCAACGATTAGGTATACTTCCTGAGCTTCGTCAGTATTGAATGTTCTAACGATAGCGAATACTACGTCAGTTACAACGTCCTCATTGTCAAGGAAGTAAATGTCGTTACTCTTGTCACCTTCTAAGTAAGCTGCTGTTACATCAGGAGTAACTGCCATACCGTCGTCAAGTACAAGTCTGCCGGCATTTCTCTTGTTGTTGCTGAAGTTGTATGTGTAGATTGTTGCATCTGATAGATCCAAATCAATGTTGCTATCATCAGAAAGGTCTACATATATGCCATCGTCTGTCTTAATATTAGCCAATGTGTAGCCGTTGCCGTTCTTAACAACTGCACCGAATGCAAGACTTACATCGCCTTCATCAACGTTGCTGTCAGCAATACCCTCAAGTTCAGTAACTGTAGCAGCATCAAGAATTGCTGTATCCTCGAATATACCGTCTCTGAATGCTTCATAGTTATCAGCGCCGTTTAGAACACCCTTTGTAGCGAATACAGGTAGAACTGTATCGATTTCACCAGATGTGTTTGTTGAGAAGATAAGTGCATCACCTTCTGCGAAGTCTGTAACATCTACATCATCTGAATCTGCATCAACCAATAGAGTTGTCTTTTCGCCGCCAACCAATACTGTCATTGTATCAACGTCGTTACCGTCTTCATCTGCATCTGTACCTGACTCAACAAATACAGCAAGCTCTGATGTTGAATCGATACCGCCGATACCATCAGTTAGAAGTACAAATCTGTATGAGCTGTCTGAAGTTGACTTGTTATAACCATAAACTGTGTATGTTGTAGCATTCTTTAGGCTATCCTTTGTCATTGCCTTATAATCATCTTTCTTTGTGCTTGTTAGGTCGATGATTGTTGTAGCGTCTGAAACCTTAACTGAACCAATCTTGCTTGATGATTCTTTATATTCGCTTGTTTCTTCCTTACCTGCCAAGTATTCCTTAACTGTTAGCTTACCGCTTGTAGTTGTCTTATATTCAACAACCTGCTTAACAAGGTCTGCGTTTGTCTTGCCAAGACCTGAATCAAATGTTGAATCATTTGCAGCTGTTCCATTGAACTTTGTTGCAACTGCCAAAGCATCTTCTTCATCCATAGTATACTCAACTACCTGAGCATCCTTAGTGATAACTTCTGCTACAAAGTCGCCGTTGTTCTTTCTGTATACGCTCTTAAGAACACCGATCTTCTTTGAATCTGAAATCTCGTCAGTATAAGCGATTCTGCCGAATGAATCAAGATATAGTGTGTATTCTGTTGAAGTATCGAAAGATACTGAGATACCGTTAGCAGCCTTATACTTTTCGCCGCCGATTGTATACTCATAAGGTGCTGCAGAAGTCTTACCTGTGTACTTACCTTCTGCTGTGTTGTCTCTTGATACGATTACATCATAGAATGTTGAATCTGCGAAAGCTTCCTTTGAACCGTCAGCTACGTCATAAGAAATGCTTAGTACGTCGAATTCCTGAAGCTCTGCAGGATCGATTTCTTCACCGTTTAGCTTGAATGAATACTTATATGTATCGTCATCCTTGTTAACAGTCATCTTAGTCTTGATGCTGTCTGAGTTAGCCTTGAAGTTGATTGATGTCTCTGATGTCTTGTCAACAACCTGATCAACAACAGCTGTAGTATAAGTTGTGATCATAATAACGTTGTACTTTGAAGATGTGTTTGTTGAACCTGTAGCTGTTTCCTTCTGAAGTGTTACCATAGCTGTATCATTGTCAATGATGAATTTCTGAAGAGCTGCATTATCAAATGTACCCATCTCAACACCGTTTACATAGTATTCAACTTCGTCAGCAAGCTGATACTTAATAGCGCCTCTTGTTGTACCTGTTGGGAAGAAGTAAAGAACTTTATCTGTGTCAACATCTGACTTAGATTCATCTACATCTTCTGCAAGAAGGCTAACTGACTTGTTAGCAGCTGCTGCTGTGATTGAAAGAATTGTATACTCATCGTCGTCATTCTTCTGAATAAGAGCCTGAGCATATGTTCTCAACATGTCCTCAGCATTTGTATCACCGTAGAACATTTCGTCTGCTTCACGGTCGTCTGTAGCCTTAACGTATTCATCGTCAAAGTTATCAGCCTTTTCTACCTTGAACATAACCTTGTCTATGTCAAGACCTGAAACTGTCTTGCTTGTAGCTGTTACACGACCATATACTTTGTATGCGTCATGCTTTTCTGTGAATAGTGTCTGGTAATCCTTACCTTCACCGTCTTTAACGTCAAGGATTGGATTGTTTGCTGTACCCCATGCATTTGGCTCCCATCTGTCGATTACGCAAAGTGGAGCGTCCATTGCATTGTCAATCATCTGAGCAACCTGTGCTCTTGTAAGCTGCTGATCGTCGCTTGTTACGCCCTGAACACCGCTTGTGATGTCAAGTGATGAAGCGTATAGCTTGTAACCTGCCGGCCAGCCGCCCTGTGCTGTAGCGTAGATATCATAACCTGTTGCTGCAACAAGCATCTTCTGAGCCTGTACATATGTAACGTTGTCATCAGGACCGAATTCTGTATCGCTGTAACCTGCTATCCAACCATCTGTAACACCCTGGTTGATGTAGCCTGTTGCCCAGTGATCACTTACATCAGCGAACTTTGAAGAATTGCTTGAAGCTTCTGCCTGCTTTCCTTCTGCCAATGCATCAACGATCATCTTTGAAATCTGTGCTCTTGTTACAAGCTCATCCGGCTTGAATGTGCCGTCATCAAAACCGCTGATTACGCCTAATGCAGAAAGTTCCTGAACAGCCTGTGCATAGCTTGCTGTTTCTTCTACATCAGGGAAATTAACAGCAAATGCAGCGATAGATGAAGCTGAAATTGCAAGAGCAGCTACTGCTGAAATTACCTTTTTGAGATTCTTATTCATAGTCTCAAATCCTCCCTTTTTATTTCTTTGCTTTGAAGGGTTTACCTTACGCTTCTACCGCAGCCCTTCACTCCGCGATAAAGCTATTCTTCCGCATTGATTATATCACGCTTTACGCAGATAAGTCAATGCAGTATTACAGTTGTAAAAAAACTGTAATTCTTGTTACATGACGGCGATATAACCTGCTTCGCCTTCTATGTAACCATATTACGGTAACAATTTCCAATTAACGCTTCTACCCAATTATTCGAAAACTGCTACTGAATATTTTACTATCTCATAATGCCGTTGTCAACAACTTTTTTATTCCAATTCGACCATTTTTTAAAATTTTATGCAAATTAACAAATTCTGCTGATTTACATAATATTTTTTGGTTAAATTTGTTATGCTGACTCTCAGCTATTATGTCTTACATGTTATTAGACGTACCTAAATTCAGAAAAGTTCCGCTTTTTTTGAAAAAAATTTATTTTTTTATTGAAATTGTTGTTTTTTCCTATATAATAGTGTAGTAAATGTAATCATCAGAAAGGAACATAACATATGGCAAAATTCTATGCAGTCAGAAATGGTTATCATACAGGGATTTACAACACATGGGAGGAATGCAGAAAGGAAGTCAGCGGATACAGCGGCGCGGAATACAAAAGCTTCCAAAGCCTCAAGGAGGCGGAGGAATATCTTGGGGTTAACAGTCAGATAAGCCTTTTTGATGAAAGCATTCCGCAAAAAAATACCGCCGTGGCTTATGTGGACGGCAGCTACAATATTAAAACGAAAATTTTCGGCTGCGGTGTTGTGATTTTTTACGACGGTGAAGATACTACCTTCAGCAAAAGCTTTTCCGACCCTGAAATGGCTTCCATGCGTAATGTGGCTGGCGAAATCGAGGGCGCAAAACTGGCTATGCAGTATTGTCTGGATAATAATATAGAAGAAATTGATATTTACTACGACTACGAGGGCATTGAAAAATGGTGCAGCGGCGCATGGAAAACCAACAAATCAGGCACTGTCGCCTACAAGCAGTTCTATAATGAGGTAATCAAAAATGTCAAGGTCAATTTTATCAAGGTAAAAGGTCACAGCGGCGACAAGTACAATGATATGGCTGACCGTCTTGCAAAGGATGCTGTCGGTATTGAATAAAAAATATGGACATTGCGATGCAATGTCCATATTTTTTAATACTTTTTCAGTTCACAATAAACTCTTATCCAGCCCTGCGGCAATTCTTTAGCTGATGTTTCCTGCCAGATATACACAAGCTCATTTTCAACCTTAAGGCTGCCGTTATGAACCTTTTCCTCATCGGCATTGTTCAGTATCACTGAGGTTGTGTCAAATTCAATATAATACGCCGGCTTTTTTTCATCCTCCGTATCAAGTGCAAACTTAAACGGATTATTATTCTTATTGCTGTTTACAATATGCAGGCCGTTCGGATAATAGTAATAATTACCGTTATAGCGGATAATTGACGCACCAAACTCCTTGCCGCCGTTCTCCATTGACGCTTCATCGACAAAGTCGCTCCAATCCCATGCGGCAAGCTCATATTTTCCGTTAATGCCACCGTCCACTATCAGCGGCGCCACGTCATCTCTGCCGATTACATCAATTACAAACGGCACATAAGCGCTGTTATCCCACAGTGAAGTCGGATTTGACTTGATAATGAGATGCGTCTGACCGGGCTTTGTCATATCAAGCTTATCCGTCGTAACCGTGTACCTGCTTCGCGGAAGCTCCTCACGCGCGCCGCCTACATATACAGCGCATACCTTCAGATTTTGTATAATCCTGTCAACCTCTCTGCCGCTGAACTGCATTTTGGAAGGGTTGGAGCTGTCAAGTGAGTCATTCTGATAATATGTGTCAGGTCCGCTTACCGTCAGATATGCTATCTGTCCGCCTATCTGCGGTCTTTGGGCAACGTCCACGTTCACGTCCTTCATAAGCGAAAAACGTATTTCCTTTTCGGATATATCCTTATGCTTCTTACATATTATAGAAAGCTTTTCTTCGCCTGTTCTTATATAGTAATTTGACGAAGGATATTTGCCGCTTTCTCCTGTTTTATCATTAAGCGAAGCAATGAGCTTCTGATAATTACCGTTGATAATCAGATCATGCCAGTACGTTCCGCCGTTTTCCGCTTCCTTGTTCAGTTCATCGGAAAGCACTGAAAGTATTTTATACATATGGTTTTCACATGCTGCCTTGTTACGGTTTATAACGCACGTTACAACCGACGGCACTATCACAAGACATACCAGCGTTAAAACAACAACCGTTACTGTCACATCAACGGGTTTTATGCCCGACAGCTTTTTCCATACTGCGGACAAAGCTTTATTTATTCCGGATTTTATCTTTTTCAAATCCATCTTTTTCAAACATTTCACCTCAAATTTTCAATAAAGGGCTTTGCCTGTCATTCCGCGTTCCGCCATGCAAAGGTGCTGACCGTTTTTCACTTCTGCAGCCAGTCGCCGCCTGACATTATCTGTGTCTGTATTTCCTTTTCAAACACTTCTCTGTCACCGTTTTCCACACGGCAGATTATCTTGCTCTGCGTAGTGAACAAAACACGGATATAAAATACGTCCTCAACCTTGTCATAAATTCTTCCTGCGCTTGTCGTGCCGCCTGCCATTGTGTACGGCGAGTTTGAAATATAACCCACCTGTCCGATAATAGGCAGCTTCACAACAATTGCTTCGGAATCGTATTTGTTTTCGGGCTCTTTTTCGCAGATAAGCACGTTGCCTATAGCAAAAGGCTTCTTCTTATAATAATTCCCAAAACCCGTTACGGTAACATACATTTCCTCCATCTTAATCGCCCCCAAGTTTGATATATAGTATAACATTTTTCGACAAGTTTGTCTATATAATATTTTTTACTTCTTCTCTTTCAGATTATCTACTGCATACTCACAGCACTGTATTATGAGGTTATTCAATGACACATTATTGTTTTGTGCTAAAACCTCTAACTTTTTTACTAACGTGACAGGCATACGAAAAGTTTTGTTTACATATTCCTCTTTTTTGATTTCAAACATACTACTATCACCTCGTGTATATTTTATATGTTTTTACATCATAAATATACACTTAATATTTACACTGTTTAATTTTAGTGTATTTTATACTAAACAAAAATATGCCGTTTATTAACAGCACATTCTATTTCACAATACCCTCACCGTCAAACAGCGGAATAAAGCTTTCGCTCACCGCGCCGCCCTCCTGTACAAAGGCATTTTCCACGCCCAAATCCACGGCAAAGTCAATCACTTCATTATATTCCTCATCGGTGACAGCCCTGTTTATTTCGGGATAGTTCTCTACATACGGCATGGGTGTGTACTGGTTCATAATGCTCATATAAATACTGCCGCCGTATGTATTATAAAGATACTCGATCACTTTTTCAGAATTTTCAATATAAGACGGCAGCACAAGATGGCGCACAAGCGTACCCTTTTGCATTATGCCGTTTTCATCAAACGCGCACTCCCCTGTCTGACGCACCATTTCCGCTATTGCCTTTTTTGCGGTTTCAGGATAATCCGCCGCGTTTGAATACCTTTTCGCAATTTCACTGTCCATGTATTTGAAATCGGGCAGATAAATATCCACATATCCCTCAAGCATTTTCAGCGTTTTTACACTTTCATATCCGCCGCAGTTATAGAGCACAGGGATTTTAAGCGCTCTGCCGCGCACCGTATCAAGCGCGCGGATAATATGCGGCACATAATGCGTCGGTGTAACAAGGTTAATATTGTTCGCGCCTCTTGATTGCTGTTCAAGAAAAATTTCCGCCAGTCGTTCGGCGGTTATTTCAAAGCCGATATGACCGTCTGCTATTTCTCTGTTCTGACAATACACGCACCCCAAATTACAGCCTGTAAAAAACACCGTACCGCTTCCGCTTTCACCCGAAATACACGGCTCCTCCCACATATGCAGTGACGCGCGCGCGGCATACAGCTTGTCGCTCTGACCGCAAAAGCCCGTTATTTTTGTTCTGTCCGCGCCGCAGCTCCTCGGACAAAGCGTACACTTTTCATAATAATTCATCACAATATTTCCATAACCTCACCAAACGCTTTCGCCGTCTTTTCCAAATCCTCCTCTGTGTGTGCGTCACAAAGGAACAGCGACTCAAACTGCGACGGCGCAAGGTATATGCCGCGTCTGAGCATTTCGTTAAAATATTTCTTAAATCTTTCCGTATCGGACTTGCACGCAGTTTCAAAATCCACCACGTCCGTATCGGTAAAAAATACACTCATCATTGAACCTACTCTGTTTATGCGTATATCAATACCGTGCTTTTCCGCCGCCGCCTTGAATTCTCTTTCCAGATATGCGCCCTTTTGTTCAATTTCTTCATATATATCAGTATGCTCCTGCAAATATTCAAGCTGCGCGTTGCCCGCCGCCATGGCAAGAGGATTTCCCGACAGTGTGCCTGCTTGATATACAGGACCTGTCGGCGAAACAAATTCCATAATCTCTCGTTTTCCGCCGTATGCGCCCACAGGCATACCGCCGCCGATAATCTTTCCGAATGTCACAATATCCGCGTCAATGCCAAACCGTCCTATTGCGCCCGACAGTGACAGACGAAATCCCGTCATAACCTCGTCAATGATAAATACACTGCCGTGCTTTTCTGTAAGAAGGCGTATCTTCTGTAAAAATCCTTCCCTTGGCGGCACAACTCCCATATTTCCCGCCACAGGCTCAATTATAACACCTGCTATTTCACTGCCCATTTTTTCAAAAGCGCTGTCCAGTGCTGCCTCATCATTATACGGAAGCACAAGCGTGTATTTTGCAAAATCCTCAGGCACACCTGCCGAGGACGCGCTGCCGAATGTGGCAACACCGGAGCCCGCCTTGATTAAAAGCGAATCACTATGACCGTGATAGCAGCCTTCAAATTTCACAATAATATTTCTGCCGGTATATCCCCTTGCAAGGCGGATTGCCGACATGGTCGCCTCCGTACCGGAATTAACCATACGCACCACGTCCACGCACGGAACTATATCGCAAATCCTCTTTGCCAGCTCCGTTTCCGCAAGGCACGGCGCGCCAAATGACAAGCCGTTATCCACCGCGCTTTTTACCGCCTCGGTTACGCACTCCTTCGCGTGTCCTAAGAACATCGGACCCCATGAGCCAACATAATCTATAAACTCATTTCCGTCTATGTCATAAACCCTGCTCCCCTTTGCCTTTGCAATGAAAAGCGGATGTGTACCTACGTTCGCAAACGCACGCACAGGCGAATTTACTCCGCCGGGTATATATTTTTTCGCCTCGTCAAAGGCGGTTTTGCTTTTATTTGTGTTCATATTACCAGTCCTCCATTATGAAAATTATATCACCCCCGCAATACCTTGTCAATTCTCTTGCATTTTGCCGAATTTGGTGATAGAATGAATGAGATATTTCAGATTAAGAGGTAAACACAATGGCAAAATTTTATTCCGTAGGAGTTGGCGCGGGCGACGGCTCATATATAACACTCGGTGCTTTGCGCGCTCTGGAAAAGGCAGATATTATCGCAGTTCCCGTGAAAAAATCGGGCGAAAAATCCACCGCCCTTGAAATTATCCGCAAGGAATTTGACACGGATAAAAAGGAAATTCTTGAGCTTGAATTTCCCATGAGCTCTGACGATAAAACCCGTCAGCTATCACGCGGTGCGGCGGCGGAAAAAATCATATCCGCGCTTGACAACGGAAAAAATATTGCCATGATTACGCTTGGTGATGTTTCGGTTTACAGCACCTGCTCCTATGTCCACAAGGCAGTTAAGGACGCGGGTCACGAAATGGAAATCATACCCGGCATAACTTCTTTCTGTGCCGCGGCGGACAAGGCACAGATAAGCCTTTGCGAGGGAAACGAGTCCGTTGCAATAATTCCCTCCCTTAAATCCGCCAACCTTGAAAAATACATCGACGATTTTGACACGATAGTAATTATGAAGGCCGGCAAAGATACGGACGCAATTTACAACATCTTAAAGCGTCACGGTCTTGAACATAACGCCGTAGTATCAAGCTGTATCGGCATGGAAAACGAGCTTATTGAGCCTATCCAAAGACATAAGGAATATGGATACTTCACCACAGTTATAGTAAAACACTAACGGAAAGGAACGCATAATGCAATTACTCGCAGTCAGCGTCAGCCACGAAAACACACCCTTACGCGTACGTGAAAGGGTGTCCTTCACAAAAAGAAAACAGGCTGAAATTTTAAATCACATAAAACTGAATATTGCATCTGAGGTTGTCATTCTTTCCACCTGCAACCGCTGTGAATTTTATCTTGCGGGAGAAGACTTACGCAAGAAATTTCTTCCGTATTTAGTATCCCTCGCAGGCGAGGCAATTACGGATTATCTCACCATATACGAAAATGACGATTGCTGCACACATCTTATGCTGACAGCGTCGGGACTTAAGTCCATGATTTTGGGTGAGGATCAGATTTTAGGACAGGTAAAGGACGCGCACGAATTTTCAAAGGAACATTCCTGCTGTGGAAAATATCTGAACACCATGTTCCGCCTTGCAGTAACCGGCGCTAAAAAGGTCAAAACTGACACGCTCCTTTCAAAAACACCCATTTCCGCGGCAACTATTTCCATAAAACTGTGTCAGAAAATTCTGGGGACACTAAACGATAAAAATGTTCTTATAATCGGCGCAAGCGGAAAAACAGGCTCAATAGTTTTAAAGGATTTACTGTCCCTCGGAAATGTAAACATATATGCAACTTCGCGCACCCACGGCGGAGTGACAGATAAAATTGACGGCGCGGTTACAATAGACTATGACCGCCGCTATGACAATCTCGACATATACGACGCGGTAATAAGCGCCACCTCAAGTCCGCATCTGACGCTTGAAAGGGCGAAAACAGCCGCCGCGCTTAAAACGCAGAAAACAAGAGCATTTATCGACCTTGCCGTACCGCGTGACATTGAAGTGGCACAAAGTGAGTATACTGTTTACAAGAACATTGACGACCTGCTTGAAATTGCGGAAAACAACAACATAATAAAACTGCGAGAAACTGACAAAGCGAAAAAAATACTCGCAAAATACATTGATGAATTCCGCATATGGAAGCTTTTCATGGAAAGCGGACAGATTTTTAAAAACGCGGAAAATAAAATAAAAAACGACGGCGAAAAAAAGCTTTTCCGCCACAAAATATATGATATAAAAGCAGAAAATAATTATGAAAAATTCTGTGTATTTCTAAAAACTCTCAAGGAGAAAGAATATGAACATTAAAATCGGCTCACGCAAAAGCGCGCTTGCCATACGTCAGACCGAAGCTGTGATTGAGCAGCTTAAAGCGCATTTTCCGGACGACACATTTGAAATTATCGGCATTTCAACAAAGGGTGATAAGCAGCTTGATAAATCGCTTCAGAGCTTTGGCGGCAAGGGCGTATTTATAAAGGAAATAGAAACCGCGCTGCTTGACGGTAAAATCGACATGGCAGTACACAGCGCAAAGGATATGCCCACGGAAGTACCGGACGGACTTCATATAAGCGCCGCGCTGCTGCGTGACGACAGAAGTGACGTACTTATATATTTTGGGGACACTAAAATATCCGATATTAAAATAATCGGCACCGGCAGCGCAAGGCGTGAGGCACAGGCAAAAAAATTATTCCCCAATGCTGTATTCAAGCCAATCAGAGGAAATATCCACACACGATTGGAAAAAGTGAAAAGCGGCGAATATGACGCGGTGATAATGGCAAGGGCAGCGATAAACCGCCTTGCAATTACTGACGCGCATATTGAAACGCTCGGCAATGATTTCATATGCGCCGCGGGTCAGGGAATACTTGCCATAGAAACGGCAGGCGAAAAAATGAAGAAATACACAGACACCATAAACGACACCGCCGCTATGACAGAGCTTAGAGCGGAACGCGCATTTTTGCAATACACAGGCGGCGGCTGTCATGCGCCCTGCGCCGCGTCAGCGGTTTTTGACGGACAGATAATTAAAATGCGCACATTTTACGGGGACACTAAATCAGAGGTAAGACTTGAAATGACAGGTGCTGACCCTGTATTACTCGGAAAAGAAATGGCGCAAAAAACTCTTGAATTGATGAAGAAAGGACAAAAATAATGGTTTATCTTGTCGGCGCAGGCCCCGGGGACTGCGGACTTATAACGCAAAAGGGACTTGAATGTATAAAAAATGCAGAAGTGATAGTTTACGACCATCTCGCAAACCCCACGCTTTTAAATCATGCAAATGAAAACTGCCTTCTCATATATGCGGGAAAAATCGCTGGCAATCATCACATGGTGCAGGAAAAAATAAACGACACACTTGTGAAATACGGAAAAACACAAAACGTAGTGCGTCTTAAGGGCGGCGACCCGTTCATATTCGGCAGAGGCGGCGAGGAAGCCGCAGCGCTTGCCAAAAATTATATCCCCTATGAAATAGTTCCTGGTGTTTCCTCCTGCTACGGCGCCGCCGAATACTGTGGCATTCCCGTAACACACAGAGGTGTTGCAACATCATTCCACGTTATAACAGGACACGAAAAAAGCGGCAGCGAAACGGTTGACTATAGCGCGCTTGCAAAATTAAAGGGAACACTCGTATTTCTCATGGGACTTGCATTTGCACAGAATATTTCCGCAAGGCTCATAGAAAACGGCAAAGCGGAAACAACTCCCGCCGCAATTATTTCAAGCGGCACAACAGAAAATCAGAAGTGTGTCACAGGGACACTAAAAGACATTCCCGAAATGGCAAAAAAAATGTCCTCACCTGCAATTATATTGGTAGGTGACGTGGTAAATTTACAGAATGACTGGTTTAAGCCGACGGATAAAAAAATCCTGACCACAGGCACAAAATCCATGAACGCGCAAATCAGAAAAGCGGCAGGCAAAACAGCGGTCACTGAAATTTCTCTTATAAAAACTGTTCCGATAAATTTTGAACTGTTTTGCAAAACGGATTTATCGCATTTTTCACACATTGTATTCACAAGTGAAAACGGCGTTGATATTTTCTTTGACTATATGAATAGGTCAGAAACCGACATACGGACTTTAAGGGACACTAAATTTGCCGTTGTCGGGAAAAAGACCGCGCTTGCCCTCAAGGAAAAAGGAATATTTGCCGACATAATTCCGCGGATACACAGCGGCAGCGAGCTTGCAAAGCTATTATGCGGCGCGGATTGTGAAAACATACTTTTGATACGTGCCGAAAACGGCGCGGACATAATACCAGACATATTATCGGAAAATAACATATCGTTCACCGACCTAAAGCTGTACAGAACGGAAACAGATTTTTCAAAACAGGAATTATTGAATTTATGTGTCCCCGAAACGGACTACATTATTCTATCAAGTGGCAGTGCCGCAAAGGCATTTTCACAAATGTCAGAATGTAAAACAACCGCAAAATTTATTTCAATCGGAAACGAAACTACCAAGGCGGCACAAAGCTGCGGCATTGAAATTTACAAAACCGCAGAAAACGCAACCGCCGAGGGAATTATTGAATGTATCAGGAGGGACACTAAATGATAAAACGACCAAGAAGACTGCGCGTCACAAAGCAGATACGCGACATGGTGCATGAAACATCAATAGACAAAACGGACTTGATATATCCCATGTTCGTCATAGACGGCGAAACGGAGGACATACCCTCCATGCCGGGTATAAAAAGATACTCACTTTCCGATTTGCCGAACGCACTCCAAGAGGTTGTATCGTCGGGAGTAAATGCAGTTTTATACTTCGGCATACCAAAGGAAAAGGACGCTTTTGGTTCTCAGGCGTACAACGACAACGGAATTGTGCAGAGGGCAATCCGTCTTACAAAGGAGCTGTACCCCGACTTAATCGTTATAGCCGACATATGCCTGTGCGAGTACACATCCCACGGTCACTGCGGCGTTATTGAGCATGACCATATATGTAATGACAAAACGCTGCCGCTGCTTGCAAAGGCTGCAGTTTCCTGCGCAAAGGCAGGCGCGGACATAGTTGCCCCGTCCGACATGATGGACGGCAGAGTGGGCGCAATCAGAAACGCGCTTGACGAAAGCAACCTTGAAGATGTGCTTATAATGGCGTACAGCGTAAAATATTCCTCATCTTTTTATGGTCCGTTCCGTGACGCGGCAGACAGCGCGCCCTCATTCGGGGACAGAAAAAGCTATCAGATGGATTTCCGCAATAAAAAAGAGGCAATCGTTGAAACGCAGCTTGACATAGACGAGGGTGCGGATATTATAATGGTAAAGCCGGGTATGCCGTACCTTGACATTGCAAAAACTGTCAGCGACACTTTTAGTGTCCCCCTTGCGATATACCATGTCAGCGGCGAATATTCCATGATAAAGGCAGCGGCGCAAAACGGCTGGATTGATGAAAAAGCAATCGTTATGGAAAGCCTTACGGCAATGAAACGTGCCGGTGCAAAAATGCTTATTACATACTACGCTTTAGATGCGGCAAGGTGGATTGATGAAATATGATGTATCCCGTAATGCTGAATATAGAGGGCAAAGAATGTACCGTAATAGGCGGAGGCAAGGTCGCACTGCGAAAGGCGAAAAAGCTTAAGAACTGCGGCGGCGCGGTAACGGTAATTGCGCCCGAATTTGTCGAAGGATTTGATGATATAAAAACAATCCGCAAATGCTACACTGCGGACGATATTAAAAATTCCTTTCTTGTCATTGCCGCGACAAATGACAGAGAACTGAATCTGCAAATTTCAAATGACGCTAAGTCGCTTAATATTTTAGTGTCCATCGCAGACGACAGCAGCGCGTCGGATTTTGTGTCCCCCGCAACTGCCGCTGTCGGCGATATAACGCTGTCAGTTTCAACTAACAACAAATTTCCACTGCTTGCAAAAAAGCTATGTGCCGTCAAATCAGCAGATTTAGCATTATACAATTCAATACTGCCGATACTTGAAAAATACAGACAGCAGATAATCTCCGAAAATGGGGACACTAAAAAGGTTTTGCTTGAATATATGATTTCAGACGAAATGCTTGAAACTGCGTGCAGGGATATAACTCTTTTTGAAAGAAAAATAAAGGAGAAACTATGAAAAAGGCAATACTCACCATAAGCTTTGGCACAAGCTACACGGACACTCTTGAAAAAACAATCGGCGCTGTGGAACAAAAAATCAGACAGGAATTTAAAACTGAGGTTTTCCGCGCTTTTACAAGCTCAGTGATTATAAACAAGCTGCGTGAGCGCGACGGAATAGAAATTGACACCGTAAAAAGCGCACTTGAAAAGCTGTACTCACAGGGCTACACCGATATTTTTTGTGTCCCCACACATATAATGAACGGCGCAGAATATGACAAAGCATGCGCCATGATTAACGAATTCAAGGACAAAATGAACATCCGAATTTCACGTCCGCTTATTTCAAAAACCGAGGACTATTTTGAAATAGTGAATATATTTTCCAAAAAGCTCACCGACAAAAAATGTCTTTACATCTTTATGGGACACGGCAGCGAGCATTTTGCCAACTCGCTGTACAGCGCGCTTGACTATCATTTCAAAAATGCCGGTATGGATAACGTATTTGTTGGTACGGTTGAGGGCTTTCCCGACCTTGAAACGGTTATTAACAGAGCAAAAGGAAATGGTATTAAAAACGTCATTTTAAGACCGCTCATGCTTGTATCCGGTGACCATGCGCGAAACGATATGGCGGTTGAATGGAAAGAGGAATTTGAAAAAAACGGCTTTGATGTCGAATGTGACTTCACTGGACTTGGTGAAATTGAAGAAATACAGAATATGTACTGCGAACATCTCCAAGATGTTTGGGGACACTAAAAAAACGGACTTTATAGTCCGTTTTTTTAATTATCTCACTATCTTCAGCGTTTCCGCCTTTCCGTACTTGCGGAAAACGGTAACTCCGTCCTGCTGGGTTGTTTCCCAACCCTTTGAGGTGGTTTTTGCCATACCCTTGACCTCGGCGGTCATCATACCGCCGTCAAAGAATTTTACAGTTGCGCCGTCCTCGTTTTTACGGATTTTCGCCGGAAGATTAACCGACGTCAGATTTATATCATTATTTTCACCGTTCTTGGAAATTCTCGCGCCCTTGTCGAGCGACACATAAATGCAGTTATCCTTTTTATATGAAACGCTCGCGTCCACGTTAAATTCGTCCACCACGACATCATCGGCAAAAATTACCTTTACGCCCACAGCGTTCTGATATGCCTCGTCATATAGCGGAATATCCGTACTCTTGGCTTGCGCCGACAGCGAAAGTCCGTCATTTTCCCACACGGCGTTTACACGCGTGTTATATGCCGCCGCGGTCATCTTGGCAAGCTGATTTTCCTGAACAAAATTATATCCGTAATCGGTCACAAGCGTGTTGACCTTTTTGATTTTTTCCTCCTCGCTCTCCTGCTCACGGTAAACGTAATCGCAGTGATTATAGAACAGTAGCGGAACTTCATACTTCGCCGAAATATACGAATAAGCGCCGTTGCCGTTGGGCGTATTGGACGGCTGGAACATAAGCTGACCGTTATCAAGATAGAACGGAACAAGAATTGAATTTTCCGCGCTTACCTCCGGTACTGCTATAGAGTCCGGCGTCTGTGAACCGCTGTTCCAGTACAGTCCCGCCTCCATCTGCGCGCGGTACGTGCCGTCATAGCCGCGCATATTATCATAATGCGTGTCATAGCCAATCTTACTTGTGCGCCATGTGTGCTGATTTGCGCCGCTGCCCACAAAATCAAGACCGTAGGACTCAAAGGCTCTTTTCTGATATTCCAGCTCTCTTTCGTCATGGAACATATCAGCATGCTCATGCGAAAGCGCATGCACACCCACATAAATGCCCCTGTCCTTAAATCCGTCAAGCTGCTGCTGTACTTTTTCGCGGTACGGGAAATACTCACTGTCAATCGGCACTGCCATACCGTATTCCAGAGAACCTGCTATGAGGTCAAGTGCGCCGTCATTGTCAATATCGTAAAACCTCGGCACACAGTTTGTACCGAACTTCATATGGATATTTCCTTTATAATTACACTCATTACCCTCAAGATAACCAACAAAAACATTGTTGTCATATCCTGCGATATATCCGTCAAACGTACCCGCGTAAAGCTCATCAATTCCGTCACCGTTCACGTCCGCGATACACGGCGCACACCAAGTCTGACCGCTGTCAACGCTTTCATAGCCGTTGAATACAACGCTGAACATACCCACATCACCGTAATAAACTCTAAGCTCGCCTGTACGTGAACCGACCGCAATATCTGCAACTCCGTCGCCGTTCAGATCACCTGCGGCTGCCATCGCGTCCATAAGCTGCGTGTCCATGATAATGCCCAAATCCTCAAGCACCATTCCGCCCACCGGCTTAAAGCAATGTACTGTGCCGTCCTCCGCGCCGCAGATTATTTCGTCCTCGCCGTCAAGGTTTATATCCGCCAAGTCGGGAGATGAATAAGCGCCCACGGAAATCGGATTGCCGTCTGCGTCCGTAAACACTGTGGAAACACCGAACTCATAATTTGTTTTCATACCGCTGCCTTCAAAGTAGTACAGCTTTCCGTCCGCACTTCCGCATATTAAATCCATGTTTCCGTCACCGTTAAAGTCCGTCGGGCACGGGTACGCGCGCTTTGTATAATCGGCGCTTTCCTTAAAATAGCTGATTGTATCGTCATCATAATCGAGCGACAGCCACTTCTTCGCCGAAACGAAATGTGTTCCTGAGGAATAAGCATTTTCATATGGGTCCATTGCAAACTGACCGTTATCGTTAAGCGCATAGGTAACGCTTTCGGCGCGTCTGAACCATATATATGGATTTCTCGCAAGCGTGAACGACGGAACCTGTCCGTAACGCTCGCACATTTCCTCAAAAATTTCCGCGCTGCCATGCTCCATGCCTGTGATGTCCTCATAATGCAGCTCCCATGCGGCAACGGGCTTTGCGTAGCTGCCAAGCACATGCTCAACAGCATAGCCGTACTTTTTAAGTGAAACAAATTCCGCAAAGTAATCACGCATCAGCTTATTCGCGCCGACTGTGGTCGCGGAAAGATACTCGCCCATGTCCTCAGGCGAAAGATTGTTTACCGAAAAAATATTCGGCAGCAGCGGATTTGTGAAGAACACATATCCGTCACCATACTGATTTATTGTATATATTCCCACGCCGTCCTTTTCCGTCACGCATTGAGCGGTTGACGGAACAACGCCCACACCGTAGCTCTGCTGTGAAAGCGTTTCTGCATAATTTGCATAATTCTTGTACAAATCACAGAAATCCCAGATTAAATCCTGAATTTTCCTTATTCCATTTTCCATACCATCGGGATAATTCATCTCAATGGGACAGCCATCAACAGGAACAAACTCCGCCGCTCCGATAAAATCCGCATCAAACACACTGTAGGTTTCATTATCAAGAAAAACGTTTCCGCCGCTAAGCACATAATCCTGTAATGCCTTTGCGTCAAAGTCGGGCTGTTCCGTAACACTTTTGTCAACATAAATTACATCATAGCCTGACAAATTCCCCATTCGTGACGCGTCCACTTTATCTGCTCTGAGAGTCGCAACAGTGGACTCATTAAGCATATTATACGTATTCTTTGCGGTTACGCTGTCGCCCAATGAAAGCACAGCAGCGCTGAGCGTGTCGGGATTTTCTACCTGAATTTTTCCCGCGCACCCCGTCAGGCAAAGCGCAAGAATAAACAATGGTATCAGCTTTTTCATGTACTTTCTCCTTATAAATCAGAATGCTTCGTATATAAATGTTCCGTTTCCTGTGAAAAATATGCACACAAGAATGAACATCGCAAGATAAAGAAGGAATGTTCCTATATGTTTTAAAGCTTTCATATTATCCTCCGTTATAACCATTGGTCTATCATTTCTGTGAATTTTGGTGAGCCTACATCATAATTAAGATGTCCCGTATCGTAAAAATACTCTGCGGGCAGCTCGTTTTCCAAGTCAAGCACCTCAACGTTATACTTATTAAACACCGCATCCGCCATTGCGCGCACCTCGCCCAAAAGCGCAGGCTGCTCATACTTCGGATTCCACGGCATCCAAACCGCTCTCACTCGGATATTGTTTTCATTGCAATAGTTGATTACCTTTTCAAGCGCCTCTATATTCTTCTCAAACTTCTCCGTCGGAAGATTAAAAAATTCCTCCTCATATCTCGCCATAGCGTCCGCGAGCGCCCTGTCGGACATTGCGCCGTGGTAAACGTGCTTCTCTTGCGGCAGATACTTATATGGCAGAGGGTTTTGTCCCTTGAGCAGCTTATCAAATCCGTCCGTTATAATAGGATAAAAACGGTCGCGCTCAAAATACGCGTACGGCACATACAGCTCCTTATGCCATATATATGTTGGGTTTGTTTCAAACTCATCATACAGCGTCAAGTAATTAAGACCGATTACCAATTCAGAGCCGATATTGATATGACGCTTTTCAATCATTTCCCACAAATCCGTCACAACGCCGTAATCAAGACCGAGATTGATATACCCCGATGTGCTTTGCTCCTCTATGTATGAGGAAATCACCACGCTGTTGCCGAAAAACACCTTGTCCCACACCTTTTCGGGGTGTTTACATTGCGTTATCTCAAAATCGTTCTTTACGAAATAATCGCTGTCCGCTATGAAATTGTTATATGTCAGCGCCAAATCGCCGACTGCGATTGCAATCACAACCGCAATTATTGCTGCAATTTTTTTCATGGCTTTTCCTCTATTATAGTCTTGTAAATCCTCTGATAATCTCAATAAACTGTTCCGTATTCACGGTCATAAGCAGCGTGTTAAACGCAAACAGCGCATTTACGATGATACAGCGTATAACGTAAACCACCTTGTTCATCTTGCGCTTGTCCACGGTGGTAAGTCCGAACAGGTTTTCAAGTCCGAGGCACAATCCATTATACACACCGCCTATAATATACGGCAGCGTAAACCCGTGCCACATTTCCATTACGAACATGACAAGAAATCCCATACCGGCCGAGGCAAGTCTGCCGAGCCTTTTTCCGTTCAGCACCACAAATATATGCTCTCTGACCCAGTCGGACAGCGTAATATGCCAGTTACGCCAGAACTGCGTAAATGACGCCGCCGCCCAAGGCTTGCGGAAGTTTTCGGGAACGGTGTAGCCCATAACAGAGCCGACTGCGATTGCAATATCGCTGTAACCCGACAAGTCGAAGAACAGAAACAAGTAGCTGAACACCACCACCGCAAGACTTATATACCAATGCTTTTCCGCGCCCACAAGGAACGTGAAGAAGGTGCTGACGAAATACAGCACAACCATTTTCTTGAACATACCCTTGATGAACCGCTTTACGCACATTATAAATCTGTCCATTGTAAGCGGCACAGGCTTATTAAACACCTTTTGGAAATCCCTGTAGCGGAAAATCGGACCTGACGTGAACGTCGGGAAGAACAGCATAAAATTCACATATGTCAGAAACGGAATTTTCATATCGGCATAGTACACAAAATACATTGTGTCCACAGCCTTAAGCATATGATACGCAATTCCCACAAAGGTGATTATCACAGGCAGCTGCGGGAAAAACTCCGTCATTCTGCCATAGAAAAACGGCACAGTACACAAAATGCTGAAAAACACGAAGAAAAACCGCCGCGATTTTTTCAGCGGTTTCAGTATCCGCGCAAAAATAAACGTTATAAGCGTGTAGCCTATGCTGAACAGGGCAAGCTGCCACGACACATAGGCTATTACGGCTATATCCGCAAAAATCAGAACCTTCGGGCCTAAATCCTTTTTGAAAATAAGGCGCGAAAGTCCCGATATAAGTATCATAATGCCTGTGGCGATTAAAAGCCGCAGCAGTACGTCAGTCTGAAGATACCACATATTTTACCCCTTTATGATAATTTATTCTCCACAACCTCTGCGATTTCCTCGATTGTGTTCATCGGATAAAGAGTAATATCCTTTTGTGTTATTTCAATGTTATATGTCTGCTCGATAAAGTGAATTATCTCAACAGCGCCGAAGGAATCAACAAAGCCTTCATTGAACAGATGCACGTCATCTGTGAAATCGGGGTCGTCGTCTATTTCAAATTTCTCCTGTATAAATGCTCTTAATGTGTCCTTGATTTCTTCCATGTTCATTTCTTCCTTTCTTAATATAAATTATAATTTATCTCACTTTACAATATATTCTTTCCTTAACCCAACTCTGTCAATTTTGCCGCTTGGCGTATGCGGGAATTTTTCCATTGTGACAATTCTCGCGGGAACCATGTAAGCAGGAACATATTTTTTAAGCTCCATTTTGAACTTTCTTGCCACAATTTCCGCCGCGGTTTCTATAAACAGTACTATTTCCTGCTTATCCGCGTCGAACAGTGCGCAGGCGCTGTCAACATTTTCAATCGCTGCCGCCGCGCTTTCCAAGTCGCCAAGCTCAATTCTGTTTCCGCGCAGCTTTATTTGGCTGTCCTTTCTGCCTATGAAAATGATATTGCCCTCCTCATTTTCATACACAAGGTCGCCCGTGCGGTAAATCCTGTCATGGTATTTTGTGTTCAGCGGATTTTGCACAAACGCTTTTGCGGTGATTTCGGGAGCGTTCCAGTAGCCAAGTGCAATGCCTGTTCCGCTTATGCAAAGCTCACCCTGCTCGCCCACCTTACACTGCTTGTCCTCGTCATTCAGAATCAGCGCGCGCATATTTGCGCACACCTTACCGATAGGCAGTGTTTCGTGGTTTTCATATTCCCTGTCAACCACATAATAGGTTGCAATGTCCGTTGCCTCGGTTGGTCCGTACATATTAACATACATACAGTCGGGCAGATATTTTCTCCATATATTAAGCTGTGTATTCGGCATAACCTCGCCCGCAAAAAGTATCAGCTTTAAATCGGGCAGCGGCTTTTCTAAAACTCCGCCGTTTGCCACGCTTATCATAACCGTCGGCACCCAGAAGATAACTGAAATTCTGCTTTCCGCCATGTAATCCATCAGCTTTTCGGGGTACATGAACAGTATTTCGGGGATAATCATTGTCTTTGCGCCGGTGTAAAAGGCGGTGTACATATCGAACACCGAATTATCAAAATGAAACGCCGACTGCATACCGATTACGCTGTTTCCGTCAATCGGAAAAGTTTCCACAATCCATTCGATATAGTCAAGAACGGCTCTGTTTGAAATAGTAACACCCTTGGGCACACCCGTTGAGCCGGACGTATACATAATATACGCAGGGTCAAGGTCACACACGCTGTCAAGCGCCATGTCAACTGCCTCATCATTAAGCTGACCGTTTACAAGCTCATCAAATATAAGTATGGTTGTATCAAGATTAAGCGGCGCAAGCTTTTCTTTGCCCTCGCTGTCGGTGATAATTGCAGTAGGGCGAAGATTTTCCACCGTCTTTTCCATGCGCGCCATGGGGATTGCATAATCAATCGGCACGTAGGGCGACGCGCTATAGAGTGAGCCCATAAAGCTGATGATTGAATTTATGCTCTTTGGCAAATACACAATCACAGGACATTTTCTGCCTGTTTCAACTTTTTCAAGCAGCTCACTTCCGACAATACGGCTTTTTGTCCTCAAATCCTCAAAGGAAATCGCGCCGTCCTTGTCCTCGAACACTATTTTATTTTTAAACCTTTCCGCCGCCTGCTCCAACAAACATACGGCGCTTTGCATTAAATAATTCATAGTTATTTTCCCTTAACCTAAGCTTTTCTTTAATGTTACTCTGTCTATCTTATCATTCGCCGTATGTGGGAACTTATCCATAACGACAAGGTCGCCCGGCAGCATATAATTAGGTATATATTTCTTAAGCTCAAGGTTCAGCTTTCTCAGCTTGAACGCCTCGCAGCTTTCTATAAACAGCACAATTTTCTGATTTTTCTCGTCAAACACAGCGCATGCGCCTTTTACTCCGCCGACGCACATTGCCGCGTTTTCAATCTCGCCAAGCTCAATTCTGTTGCCCTTGACCTTTACCTGATTATCCATTCGTCCTATGTAAATGATAAGTCCCTCGTCATTCACATACGCAAGGTCGCCGGTGCGGTAGATACGTTCTTCATAATACGTGTTTACGGGGTTCTGCGTAAACGCCTTTGCGGTAATTTCAGGGTTGTTCCAATATCCCAAAGAAACTCCCGTGCCTATTACGCATATCTCGCCCTGCTCGTTCGTCTTTGCGATTTCGTTCTTCTCATTAAGAATTATTATGCGCATATTCTCGCACGCCTTGCCTATCGGAAGCGGGTCACTGTCCTTAAATGGCCTGTCCACAATATAATATGTGCATACGTCCGATATTTCTGTAGGACCGTATAAATTCGCATATGTGCAATGCGGCTGCGCCTTGCGCCATATGTTAAGCTGCGTATTGGGCATAACCTCGCCGCAGAATACAACATTTTTCAGCTTAGGCAATTCAATTTCCGACAGCACACCCGAATTTGCCACATTAATCATAACCGTCGGCACCCAGAAAATAGTGGTGATGTCATTGTCACGCACAAACTCCGGCAGCTTAACAGGGAACATGAAAAGCGTTTCGGGAATTATAATCATCTTTGCGCCTGTCAGAAGGCAGCTGTATATGTCAAATATGGAGTTATCAAAGTAAAACGGCGCTTGATTTCCAAGTACGGAATTTTCGTCTATATCAAAGGTTTTTGCAACCCACATTGCGTAGTCGATAACACCTCTGTGTGGTACTGTCACACCCTTCGGCGCGCCTGTTGAGCCGGACGTGAACATTATATAAATCGGGTCGGTGTCAATGGAGGAGGAAAGCGTCTTTTCTATAAGCGCTTCGTCCGTTTCGGTGTTTACGATTTCCTCGTAAATATGCACACTCATTGTTTCGGGAATGTCCATTGTTTTAAGCGTTTCCATACCCTGCGCGTCGGTTATTATATGACCTCTGCCCTGCAATGAGTCGACTATTTTCTGAATTCTGTTTGCGGGCATATCGTATGCGGTCGGCACATATGGATTTGCGCTGTACATTGCGCCCATAAAGCACACAATACATGAAATACTCTTTTTCAGATATACCATTACAGGCGCCGGCATATACCCGTCAGGAGTGGATTTTGCAAGAGCCGTTCCCACAGCCTTTCCCTTTTTCTGTAATTCAAGGAAGCTTATCTCTCCCCATTCGTCTGAAATTGCCGTTTTATCCTTGTATTTTTCAGCAGCTCTGTCCAAAAGCTTCACCGCAGAATTTAAATGTACCATATTTTCCTCCATATCAAAAAAGCCTTGTTTTATACATATTAATTCATTCTAATTATAGCATTTTCACTATGATGTGTCAAGGGTGGTGAAACATAGCCAAAAATGAAAAGAACCACCCAATGAAGTGGTTCTCTATATTTTCCATTATCAAAATCACAATTTATAAACGAAGGATTAATCATGACTCTTCCGCTGCAAAAATTGTCAATTCCTGATTATTCAGTTTTCAAATTTTACTTCTCAAAAAATTCCAATATCCCATTTACTCCCTCAATCAAATTTTCATCTTCAATTGCCGATTTTTTGTCAGTATTGTGGCTATACACAACAGGAAAAATATCAGTTACATTCATATGCCTTAGCAGTATACGCGCTGTGCTGTAAGCCTTATCAACATTGCCGTCGCCACCGCCAACAAGTATGACAGCGCCCTTTTTCTTTTTAATTATCGGATTTTCATTTCTTGAATATCGGGCAGTGTAATAAGTCTGCAATCTGCTTCCCAGGTCCAGTATTTTACCTGTCAGCTCTGAAAAATATATAGGCGAAGCAATTATAATATTGTCGCATTCCTGAATATATGCGTAAACCTCCTGCATCTCATCATTTATACAACAACCTTCATTTTTCCGACACCATCTGCAATCCATACATGGGGATATTTCGCTATAATACGCATCGACGATTTTACAATCCCCTTGCAAATTTTCTTTTATTCTATTTATAATTGCAGCAGTATCACCGTTTTTTCTCGGTGAACCGTTAAATATCAAAGTTTTCATATTTTCTATTTCTCCTTTATAATAAAGAAAAAGACCGACAAAATCGGTCTTTTGGCTCCTCCAGCTGGGCTCGAACCAGCGACATCATGATTAACAGTCATGCGCT